>DASTWL010000013.1 GCA_035765895.1 Verrucomicrobiia bacterium
TGGCGGCGCTGCCCCTCGCGCTGCCAGCCCAGGATGCGGCCACGGAAGAGCGGCTGAACCGGTTGCAGAACCAGATTGAAACCCTGCAACAAAGCAACGTGGACCTGCAAAAGAAGCTTTCCGACGTGCAGCAGGAATTGCAGGAGCTGCGGCAGCAGGTGGCCAAGCCGCCGGGCAATTTTGCCGACGCGGCGGACGTTAAAAACCTGGCTGACGCCATCAAGGAAGTGGACCGCAAACGCATGGCTGATCATGATCTGACGGTCGATGAACTCAAAAAGCTGCGCGCCATTTTGACGGATGCCAGCGCCCGGCGGACGAGCCGGCCGCCCGATGACACGCCGAAGACCGGCTCCACTTCGAGCGGTCCGGAACGGGGCTACGAATACGTGATTCAATCCGGTGACACGCTGTCGAGCGTGGTATCCGCCTACCGTGACAAAGGCGTGAAGATTACGGTAGAGGACGTGCTCAAAGCCAACCCCGGCGTGAAGCCCACGAGCCTGCGTGTGGGCCAGAAGATTTTCATCCCCGCGCAATGATTTCATCGGATGGCGCGCCTGCCTCAGCGCAATCCGAACAGCAGGACGATCACGGCCAGGGCGATCCGATACCAGCCGAACGCGGTGAAGGTGTGCGTCTGCACGTAGCGCAGGAGCCATTTCACCGTCACGAAAGAAACGACCGCGGAAACCAGGAAACCCAGGCCAATCATCGGCCAGTTTTCGGGCGGCGTATTGACGGCCGGGTGATGCAGGGACTTGAAAATTTCGTAGCCGCCCGCGGCCAGCATGGTGGGAATCCCGACCAGAAACGCAAACTCGGTGGCCAGAGGCCGGTTCAAGCCGAGCAGCAGCAGCAACACCATGCAGGCGCCGGAACGCGAGGTGCCGGGAAAGGCTGCCGCCAGCAGTTGCGCGAAGCCGACGGTGATGGCCATCAGCCATGTGACGGAACCGCTTAGCGGGCGCCCGCGGAGCCGGGCCTCGGCCAGCACAAACGCCACGCCGCCCACGATGAGCGCCGCGGCAATCGGCCAGACTGTTTCGGGGAGCTCCAGCCCGGCCTTCTTGAGCAGCAGCCCGCCAACGCCGGTGAGGAAAAACGCCGCGAGAATTTTCAGTCCGTAGTCCTGCGTGTCACGCCGCCGCCATTCAAACAGGAACTGGCGAAAGCGTGCCTTGAAGAGCGGAATCACCGCCAGCACGGCGCCGGATTGAATGACCACGTTGAACACTTCGGTCTGGCGCGGCAGCCAGTGCTCCGCCAGCAGCAGGTGAGCCGTGGACGAAACGGGCAGGAATTCCGTGATCCCCTCGATGATTCCCAGGATGGTGACAGCAAGCCAGTCAAGCATGCGCGGTAAAGACGCCAAAACGCCACCACAAACAAGCCGGAAATGCGCGGCCCGCGCCTTTGGCTATTTCGCCTTCTTGCCGAACAATCCGGCCAGGGGCGATTTTGCATCGTCCGCCTGCTGCTGCACCTTGAGCTGGCCCAAAATGGCGTGCCAGCCGATGTAAATGCGGTGCCACTGGCTTTCCATGTTGCGCAAGGCGCCGTCCTGCGACTCGGCCAGAAACCGGAGCGACGGGGCGGCGGCAATCAGGGCATGCACTTCCTCCTTGGTCGGCGCAGTGATTTCCATGGCGGCGAGGATCAATTCAAGTTCCTGGACGATGACACTTTTCACCTCCAGAAAATGGTTTTCGTCCTCGATGGTGAATTTCTTGGCGCGGGCGAGGTTGAGAAATTGATTAAACTGCTTCCAGCACTCGATGTAATTCTCCATGTGCTGGACAAGTTCTTCCAATGCTTTTGTGCTCATAAAGTTCGGGTGACGGCGTTGGTTGTGGCAAGGTTGACGGGAACGAGGAAAATCATGGCGCCGCCGCGCATTTCACGGGCGATGATTTTCAGGCTGGGAAAGTGGATGACCAGCTCCTTGAGCGGCAGTTCGGCCGCCGCTTCGGCAAACGTGGCCAGGACCTGCTTGGCAATCTCTGCCACGAGTTCCGCGGGGAACGAGGAGGGCAGGGTGGAGACCACCGTGCGGCCCGAGCGGTCCACGGTAAAGCTTCCCGACGGCAGCCGGACCATGGTCGGGGCGGTTGGTTTGCTGAATAGATTCAGGAAGCCCATAGCGCCGCAGCTTTCTTGGTCATTTCACGGACATCATTCGCGTCCAGCGAATGGCGCCAGCCGATGCAGAACCGCAGGTCGCCCCGTTGCGCGAGGCCCACGTGGCGTGACGAGCTCAAGCCCACGACCGATTCCGGCTGGCCGATTTGCAGCCGGTCGCCCAGGGCGGTGAGCCGGTCCAGCGTGTTCTTGGTCCACTTGGCCATGCCTTCCGGGTTTTCGAAGCCGCGGGCTTCCCGCGGTTTGCTCGAGCCTTCGGGCAGGGTGATGAAAAATTCGAGGTCGGCAAACTGAGCCAGGGGATCCAGCGCCCGTTTTTCCGCGCCACCTTCGCTGGCGGGCTGTTCGCCGCCGCGGGCTTCATCAATGGCCTGGGCGGATTCCAGCAGCAGCGCGTTGTAGGAAACCGTGATGGCCTGCGGATGGCCGGGCTCGGCGGGCAGCACTTCGAACGTGCCGGTCTTCCATGACAGGATGTGTTGAAAGGCTTCGTTGGCGCGCAGGTTTCCGGCTTCCGCGTCGTAGAGTTCGCCCTGGTTGATCCAAATCTTCCCGATCAACGGTCCGTTGGTGATGCGCAGGACGGAGGAGCTTTGCGAGAGGCATTCGAGTTGGATGATGTCCACCAGGCTTTTGCTGTGCACGCCCCGGAAGCCGGCCTGCTCCTCGCGCTCCAGCAGGGATTGGATGCAGTCCCGGAACATGCCCACCTCGCGTTCCGTGTTGGGCTTCTGCCAGAAGATGTCCACGCCCAGGGAATAAACGCGGGCACGGAATTGTTCGTCCACAACGGAGGTCAAAACCACGGTGCGCAGATCAGGCAGTTTGCGGCGGATGATGGACAGCAACTGCAGGCCGTCCATGCGCGGCATTTTGAGGTCGGTGATGAGCAGATCGAACGGCTCGGCCTCCAGCGCCGCAATGGCGCGGGCGCCGGAAACGGCGGTCTGCACTTCGGGATGGCTCGGCAAATTCGCGAGCAGCTCCCGATAAATCTCCAAAAATTCGGGATCGTCATCCACCAACAAGATTTTGCGCTTGGTCTCCATCGACACTGTTTTCGATGTCGCGACTCCTGGCCGTTGTTCCTCGCAGGAGGGTCTCGACGAAGCTTCCCTAGCAAAGCCCGTTCCCAAGCATCTTCCAATCACAGAAATCGGCGAATCCTCGCGGAGTTCAGGCGAAGACAATCAGTGACGGCCTCCGGAGAAGGTTGTGCGGTGCCGCCGGCCGGACCCAATGTGGACAGCCGCAGTCCACTGATGAGACAGAAGCAGCGTCTGAACAGGCGGCAAAAGCCCCATTGGTCACGGGGATTAGCCCAACTGGCGGGCTGGCGGGGCGTGCAGGTTTTCCCGGTTGCCGCTGGCATGGTTCGTGCAGACTCCAAATCCGCAGTCAGGCACGAATGGCACCGAAGCAGCGTTCGAGCGGGCATTTTGCGAGTCGGCCACGTGTTGGTATCAGCGAATACAACAACAAATTTAAGCGGACATGAAACTCTTCAACCTGATGAAAGGCATTTTCGGGAAGCCGGCCAGTGAACTGGAGGCGGCCGTTCCTGTTGATGCCGATTTCGGTGCCGCCGACGCGCCCGACGCCGTGTCACCTGCCACGGCGGAGGCCCCCGAAGCCTTAGCGCCGACGGCGATCATGGCGGAAAATCCTTTTACGGCGCCCGAACCGCGGAAAGCTTTTTTGCCCAAAGCCGCTCCCGTAGCTCCCGCTCCGGCGACCGTTCCGGCGGCCACGGTGAGCGTCAAGGGAGCAGAAATTGTGATTCCGCTGGCCTCGCTGATTGCGTCCTTCCCGGTGGAATTGCAGCAACGCGTGAAGGCGGACCGCATCGGCGAAAGCACGGTGAGTCTGCCGTTGGACAAAATCCTGCCCCAATTGGCGCAGGGATTGGTGCGCGTCTCCTTTGGCGAAATTCGTCAGGCGGCATCGGAAGCCTTTTTGGATGCCGCCGATCGTGATTTTTTAATGGTGACCCTGCCGTTGAATGAGTTGGTGAGCCGGATCGCGCCGACGTTGCTGAATTCCCGCTCGCGCCGGCAGATTGAAATTCCGGAAGAGATTGTCAGCCCGTTCGGTCCGGGTGGACATGGCCTGACCTTGAGCACGGAAAAGCCGAAACCTTCACTGGCGTTGCCGCCGCGGGGTGCGCGGCCCGCCGCCCCCGTTCCTCCGGCGGTGGATCCGCGCACCCGCGGCAACGTGACCTCGGTCAGCAAGCCGATCACGCCCGGCACGCCGCTGCCCACGAATTTGCCGAAGCCCGCACCGGCCGCTCCGGTGCGTCCCGTGACGCCTTCAATTTCCGCCTCGACGGGGGCGGTGCTGCCGGCGGTCAGTCAGCCTCCGGCCAACAAGCTGCCAGGCACCGGATTGCCCAAGCTGCCCACGCCGCCCGCGGCCAAACCGGTCAACGGCTCCAACGGAAGCAATGGTCATCATGGCGCCAATGGTCATGGTAACGGAAATGGCAACGGCGATGGGAATGGATTCCGGCTGCCTGCGGCCGCCCCGGCACCGACACTCGCCGATGCGAGTCCGTATTGCCTTTCGTTTGCCGCGTTGGGCGAGGCTTTGCCGGAAGCGCTCCGGTTGGAAATGGCGCAGTTGAATCTCGATGAGGCGTTGCTGGCACTGCCTGCCGATCAGGTTGAGGCCGGCTTGAAGAGCGGCAAGATTGCGTTCACCTGGAAACAGCTTCGCTCCTGGATCAAGCCCGCGCCGCTGCCGAGTGTTTCGGCCCACGACGGCATGGTGGTCAGTCTGCCGCTGGCGGTGATCGCACCCCTGTTCATGGCCCGCCAGAAGGAATTGGCCAACGGCAAGAAGCGGATCACGGTGGACGAGAAGATTCCGAATTTGTTCTTCGGTTTTCCGCAGGCCGAAGCGGCTCCGGGACCGCTGGTTCCCAAGGAGATGCCGGCCATGCCTGCGCTGCCGGCCGACACCAACTACTTTGTCTGGGATGACGAGAAGGAAGCGGCGAAGATGCAGGATACGTCGCTGTTCCGCGGTCCGTCGCCGAGCACAACCTTCATGTCGCGCAAGGCCACGCCGGCCGAGGTGGTGAAAAAGGCGTCCACCTTGGAAGGGGTTTACGGAGCGTTGGTGGTGTTGCCGGACGGCCTGCTGGTCGCGTCAAAACTCGATTCGAGTTTGAATGGTGACACGATCGCGGCCCTGATTCCGCAGATGTATTCCAAGCTCAGCGGCTGCACCAAGGAGCTGCGCATGGGCGAACTCAACAACCTCAAGTTTACCGTCGGCAATGTGCCGTGGAAGATTTTCCGCGTGAACGGCATTTTCTTCGCCGCCTTTGGACGGGCGGGTGAGCGGCTCCCCTCGGGGGTGCTGGCTCAACTCGCGTCAGAACTCGATTACAAGAAAGCGCAATAATATGGCTATCATCAACCAGGCTACCCGCGAATTACAGGTCAAGATCGTCTATTACGGTCCGGCGATGGGCGGCAAGACCACCAACCTCGTGCAGGTGCACGACCACGTGCAGACTGCGCAGGGCAACAAAGGCAAGCTCGTGTCGCTCGCGACAAGTTCCGACCGCACGCTGTTCTTCGACTTCCTGCCCATCGAGGCCATGTCGATCAAGGGCTTCAAGACGAAGTTCCAGCTCTACACCGTGCCCGGCCAGGTGATTTACAACACCACGCGCCAGCTTGTGCTGCGCGGCGTGGACGGCATCGTGTTCGTGGCGGATTCGCAATACGAGAAAATGGCCGAAAACGTGGAAAGCTTCCAGAACCTGCAGGACAACCTGAAGAGCTTGAAGCTGGACCTGGATGACATTCCCTACGTGCTGCAATACAACAAGCGCGACCTGCCCAACGTGGCGCCGGTGGAATACATGGATTTTCTCCTCAATAACCGCGAAGTGCAGGTGCCGTCGTTTACCGGCTGCGCCAACAAGTGCGAGGGCGTGTTCGAATCCTTGAACATGATCACCCGCATGCTCCTCCACAAGTTCGTCAATCAGAGTCAGCCGCAATACGCCTGATTATGGGCACGCTGCCACAACTCATCGAGGAGGATATTCTCCAAATCGATGCCGCGCTGCGCGAGTTGCTTGCCAAAAGCGAAGCCTCGACAGCGCTGGTCGCCGACAAGGGCGGGTTCCTCATCACCAGCCAGGGCAATGACCGTGACTTTGACCTGACCACGATTGCCGCGCTGGCCTCCGGCGCGTTCATGGCGAGCCAGAGCATTGCCAGCCTGGCGCAGGAAACCGGTTTCAACAGCACCTATCAGCAGGGCGAAAATTACAGCATTTTCATCCAGTGCGTGGATGACAACTGCCTGCTCCTGGTGCTGTTTCCCGCCGCTGTGGGCGTCGGGGCCGTGAAATACTTCGCGACCACCGCCTCCCAGAGGATCGCGCGCCAGATGCGTTCCGCTCAGGAGCGCGATCCTTCGGGCGGGCTGGATCTCTCCGTCCTCAATCTGGCAGATCCCAGCGGGCTCTTCAAAAAACGCGAGGCCTGACCGTCAGTCGCCGGTTCAGACGTCAATGATTGGACCAGCCGGTCCGGCTGGCTTCGACGGGGCGGCCGGTGGCTCCGGAACCGTGGCCGATGCCCGGTGGCGTCGCAGCAGAATCACCGCTCCCACACAGCCTGTCCACGTCGGCACCATGTCCACGACGGGAAACATTTCCACGATGAAGGTCGGCAGCAGGAGGGGATGAAACCCCAGGAGGACGCTGATGAGCAGCATCGCAATGACATCGCCCGCTTCATCAACAAACGCCCATCCCAAAGGCCCCAGGCCGATCTGAACTGCATCCGTCAACGCCGCGATGGCGAGGGCCACCACAATGCGGCCCCGGCTGAGCGGTTTGGGGCGAAAAGGGTTCGGCATGACGTTGATACAATCCCGCAAAACCAGATTCTTGCAATGCGGAAACAAGGCTCCCGCCAGCTCATGCCGGACGAATCCTCAAGCAAGGAACCACAAGACATCCAGCGGGTGTCGCCGGGTTGAAACCAGCTCAGAGACGGGAGCGGAGGAAGGGAAGAGCGCGCACGCCGGCGCGCTCTTCAGGCTTTTTTAGCCTTCTGCACGTCGTCGGGGCCGGGCTTCTTGCGGTCCACCAGCCACCAGACGATTGCCGCGGGCGTCATGCACAGGGCCAGGCCGATCGGCACGCAAAGGATGCTCCAAAACTTGTCCATAACAGGCGGGCAGTTTGCGAGAGCAGGCCGTGATGTAAAGCGGATTTCGTGTGCCAAAGGGTTTCGTTGAAAAAGGTGGGCGCGGGATTAGGATGGTGTGGCACCGCTGCGGAACGGCGGATCGGTGGGGGCAAACGGCGCATGAATCTGACAATCTTTGGCAAACCCGCATCGCCTCGGATGCGGAAAGGAATCAAATGGACGGCGGGCTTGGGGCTCGCCTACACCCTGCTGGGGTTTTTAATTCTTCCCCCGATCATTCGCGCCGTGGCGGTCCGGCAGCTCGGCCAACAACTGCACCGCGAGGTGTCCATCGCCGCCGTGCGGCTGAATCCTTACGCGCTGTCGGTGACCGTGCGCGGCTTGCGGGTGAAGGATCGTGACGCCGCGACCTTGCTTTCGTGGGACCAGGTTTACGTCAACCTGCAACTGGCCTCGTTTCTCGGACATCCCTGGGTCTTCCGCGAGGTTTCGGTGAGCAACCCCTACGTCCGGGTCCAGGTGAACAAGGATTACTCGCTGAACTTCTCGGACATTCTGCAGGCGCACGCGGGGACGAACGCGGCGGCCAAACCCAGCGAACCGGCGCCGCCACTGGCCGTGGACATCCGTCAACTGCACGTGGAAGGCGCCAGACTGGAGTTCACCGATCTCACGCCGAAGCAGCCGTTTCATCGCGTGGTGGGACCGGTGAAGATTGCGCTCACCGATTTCCGCACCGACCCCAACAGCCGCAATCCGCACCTGTTCAGCGGCTCGACCGACTCGGGGGAAACGTTTTCGTGGGGCGGCAATTTTTCGCTCGATCCGATCAAGGCCTCCGGCGAGCTCGCTGTGGACAATGTGTCGCTGAACAAGTTCGCGCCGCTTTACGAGGATTTTGTGCGATTTGAAATCCGCGACGGCGTGGCCGGATTCCACGTGAACTACAACTTTGAAATGAGCGCGACGGCCACGAACGCGGCCGTTTCCAACCTGACGGCCACCTTGCGTTCGTTCCGGCTGGGCGAACCGGGGCAGACCAATGACCTGCTGGACCTGCCCGAGTTTTCGGTGTCCGATGTCGCGGGCGACCTGCTCGCGCGCCGGCTCACGGTGGGGGCGGTGGCCGTGCGCGGGGCGACGTTCAATCTGCGGCGCGCAACCAACGCGAATTTCAACGTGGTTGAGATGGCGCAGTTGAACACCGCCGAATCCGCCCCGGGCGGGATTCTCCTGCTGCTCCAGTCCGCCACCAACCTGTTCTCCCGTTTGCTGACCAGCACCAACCTCGGCACTGCCACGGTCCGCGATGTCGCGGTGCGGGATTGCGCGGTGAATTTCGAGGATGATTCCCTCACGCCGGCGGTGCGAGTGGGCGTGGACAAGATCGATGTCACGGCGCGCAACCTGTCCAATCGCCCGGACACCAACATGACCACGGACGTTTCGCTGCGCTGGAACACCAATGGTCTCATCACAACCAAGCTCAACGCCACGCTTGATCCGCTCGTGGCGGACCTCGATGTGCGGGCGCAGCAGGTTGAACTGGCGCCGCTCAGCCCTTATTTGCAGCCGTTCGTGAATGTTTACGTGCTGGGCAGCAAGGTGGGGATGGACGGCCGGATCCGCGTGCAGGCCAATCCCGGCGCGATTCCAACCGTGACCTTTGCGGGCAACGGCGCGCTCGACGATTTGAATGTTTTGGGCAAAGGCAGCGAGGATTTGCTCAAATGGGGCGCGCTGCACTTTGATGGCGTGAACGCCAGTCTCAATCCTCCCACCGTCACCGTTTCCAACGTCACCTTGAGCAACGTGGCGGCCCGGTTGGTGATGGAAACCAACCGCACGCTGAATGTCATGGCCATCCTGCCCGCGGCGGCGACGAACGCGACAGCGGCCGCGACTGAAACTCCGCCGGCTGCTTCACCCGGTGCGGCTGTGGGAGGTGGCGAAATCAAACGCGTCTTCGGCCAGATCAAAACGCTGCTGGGCATGGATACCAACACCTTTGCGGCGCTGGACTTGCCCAAGGTGGCCGTGGGCACCGTTCAGGTTGAGAACGGCGAAATCCAGTTCCTCGACCGGTCGGTTACGCCGCCTGCCCGGGCTTCGTTGCAAAAGATTCACGCCGCGATTCACCAACTCTCCACCGACGAAATGCGGCCCGCGCAGATTGAAGTGCAGACGCTGGTGGGCGGCACGGGACCGGTGGAGGTCACCGCCCGGCTCAATCCCTTGCACGCGAAGGAGGCCACCGAAGCGAAAATTTCCGCCAAAAACGTGCAGTTGCTGCCTGTGGATCCTTACGTGGGCAAATATCTCGGCTACCGGCTGAACCGCGGAAAGCTCGACGTGGATCTGCAATACCAAATCACCAAGAGCGCCGTGAAGGGCCGCAACCTCGTCGTCCTCGACCAGCTCACGCTGGGCAACAAGGTGGCCAGTCCGGACGCCACCAGCCTGCCGGTCAAGCTCGCCATCGCGTTGCTCAAGGATCGCTCCGGCAAGATTGAAATCGACGTGCCGGTGGAGGGCAATCTCGACGATCCCAAGTTCCGTCTTGGCCCGGTCATCTGGCACGTCATTGGCAACGTATTCGTCAAGGCCGTGACGTCGCCGTTCGCGCTCCTCGGCAGCCTCGTCGGCGGCGGGGGCGGCGAGGACATGCAGTTCCAGGAGTTTGCTCCAGGCTCCGCGCAGCTCGACACCGTGGCGCAACAAAAACTGGCCACGCTGGCGAAGGCCTTGGAAGCCCGGCCCGAACTGCAGCTCGAAATTGCCGGCAATGTGAATCCCGAACTGGACGGCTGGGCCTTGCGCCGGGCCAAGCTGGAGGCGCAACTTCGGACGGCCCGCTGGAATTCGCTGCGCGCTTCGGCCCGCGAAAATTTGAAACCCGAAGCGATCGTCATTGCCCCTGAAGTCCGGCTGGACCTCGTGCAGGCGGCCTACCGTGACCTCGTCAAAACCAATCCGCAACTGGCCGTGGTAACCGTTCCTGCCGGGGTGCAGGCGGCTGAAGCCAAGCCTGGTGCGGGCGCGGCCGTCCGCCCCTCAACCGACGTCACGAAAGGCGCCAGCCAGTTGCTCAAGCGTGATGCTGCGGTGCCCAGCGCGCCGGAGCAGAGCACATCAAAATCACTCCCGAGTGCAGCCGCTGCGGCGGGCGGGGCACCGACGCCCGAGCAAATGGAGAACAGTTTGACCGCTGCGTCGCCGGTATCGGATGCGGATTATGCGGCCCTGGCCGCTGCGCGGGCTCAGGCCGTCCAGCAGCAGTTGGTGCAGATCCTGAAGATTGCCCCGGACCGGATTACGCTGGGACAGACGGAGGCTGGCACCTACGGCACCAACGGCAACCGCGTCGTTCTTCAGTTGGAATGAGCCCGCCTACGGTTGGGTGGACGTATCCAGCTTCGGCCGTTCGGCCCGCACCAGCGGGCGCACCTTGGCCAGCGTTTTCGGGCCAATTCCTGGCACGGTCGCGAGATCATCGACGGATGCATAAGGACGGTGCGCAACAATGCGCTCCGCCAGCTTCCGGCCCACGCCGGGCAACGCGACGAGCTCCTCCAAGGTTGCCGAGTTGAGCTCAACGCTTGCCGTCGCCGCTGGCGCCGCATCCGTTGCCAGGGCAGGCGTCGTCTTGGTTGGCGCGGCCGGATGGCCGTCTTCGACGCGCGGGAACTGGCGTTCGTCCCAGACTCCCAGCTGCTTTTCGCGGGCCGTCAGTTCCAGATGCTTGAGCTGGTTGACGAACGTGGTGGAGCGTGGCCCGCCGGGGAAGTTGGCGTGCAGTCCGTAGATGCGGGCCAGCCCGTGCGCCACCAGTTCCTCCGCGAGATTGGCCCGGCCGACCAGCACCACGGCATAGAACCGGGCGAGGCTGCTTCGGCCCATGGCATTTTGCCAGCGCGTGAGCACGGTGAAGTTGGTGCCCGTCAATTGCCCGCGGGTGAAGCGGGCGGCCAGCACACCGGCGCGGGTGACACTCTCCGGCGCGATGCCAAAATAGGCGGCCTGGTCCTGAATGCGCTCCGTCAAAGTCGGATCCTTCTCCGGCGCGTCCACAAAATAAAGGCGGAACACGTATTCCCGGCCCGCGTGCAACACGTGGAAGCTGTCGCCATCCGCGAGCGCGTTGGTCACAAACTCACAATGCTCCAGCGTCTCCCATTTGCCGCCGGGCTGCGCGGGATCAGGCACCTGCTGCGCCGGGGTCATCCCGCGACCGGCGGCCAAAAACAATCCCAATACGATCCCCCAACTGCCGTCGGGCCGCGCCGCGCGGCCGGGCCGGCCCTTGGCCTTGGGAACACGAAAGGAGCGAAAACTGAACATGCCGCGACTATTGCAAAAACCACCGGAGTTCCCAGCGCGAAGTGAATCGGAACTCCGGCGCCCGCTAATGGGACTCGCGGTTTTCCGCCGGCCGATGCCAGCGCTGTTTCGTGAGCGCCACGGCGGTGCCCAGGGCGAACAACGCGAAACTACCGGCTACCGCGAGCAGACCTGCCGGAGCCGTGGCCACCCAGCCTCCCAAAGCGTCCAGCGGACGGCTGACCATGACCAGACCTCCCACAACGCCAACCCAGCGCAGCCCCCGCACCCACCCCCAATAACGCGCCGCGGCCCACGCGGCCAAAACGATCAGGCCCATCGCCGCGAGTCCAAGGCCGGGTCCGCCGTGGTGAACCCAGGCAAACGAATGCAGCAGCCAGAGCGCCGCGCCCAGGCCGCGGGCCACCGGCAGGCCCTTCTCCCGCCAGTCCAGCCAGCGCAAACTGTGCAGGAGGAAAAACACGCAGCCGGCTTGCACACCCCAATTGACGGCCCGCCCGCCGGGTCCTCCCAGCGCGCCCACGCCCGCGGCCACGGCCAATGCCCCGAGGAATCCCAGCTTTGGGTTGCGGGACAGCAGCGCGGGAAGAATCAGGCCGGCCAGTGCGGCGACCGCGACGGCTTTGGCCGGGCTGAAGCCGGGGACGAGGACGCCACCCCATTGATGCGGAATGGCACCGATAACCATAAGCAGTGAGACGACCGCCAAATTGCGGGCGAGGCGTGGCCGGGCGCCCAACAACGCAGTCAGGCCATAAACGATCACGTTGAACGCGGCGATGGCGAGCGCCGTGGCGTTGTTGGTGAACCCGGCCACCATCGGAGTAACCAGCGGTGCAATCAACAGCGCCCGGCGAGTTTTTTCACCGGGCCGGGTGACAACGTCCGTGATCCGCCAATTGAGTGTCCAACTGAGCATGACCAGGGCCGGCGCAATCATGTTGCGGTGGAGATCGAAGTCATAAACGTAACCCAGGCTGTAGAGGTGCGTGATGGTGGCGGCCAGCCACAACGCAAACAGCATCGGGGGCAGCCACCGGGATCGGGGCGCAGCGCCGCCGCCGGCGCCTGGCCGGGGCAGCAGGTTGATGCACGCAATCAACGCGGGCAGCAACGCCAGCCAGCTCCACAGGTTGAAATCGTAGGCGGCGCCCTCCGTGGGTTTGGTCCCGACTTTCGACTCGTGCAGTTGTCGAAAAATCACGGGGAGCGCCGCGTTGACTGCCAGCACGATGCCGCCACAACTCAGCAGGCGCGCCGGCAAATTCAGATTCTGAAACCAGGTTTTGAGGGCCGTCGTCCGGGCGATGACCAGCGTCACCGCCGCGCCGCAATAACCCCAGACCCAGTGTTGTTCCATCAGGGCCGCCTGGCTGATCAGGATGAACGGCACGAACAGCAGCGCGTTCTCCAGGCAGACCAGCAAGGTTGCGTCATACCAGACCCGCCGGCGGGCCAGCAGAATGGCTGTGCCGGCCAGCAGGATTTCGTAGAACTGGAGCGAGCCGAAGTTGAATTCAAGCTGCGTCCGGTCACCCGCGAACAGCGCCGGGTCCACCGATACGCGATAAATGCCGTAGAGCAACAAGGCCGCGCTGATCAGGTAAAACGGATTCGTGGCCAGCAGGCGCGTGAACCAGTGCCGCCCATCAAAGGGCGTTCCCGCCGCGGCGGACGTTTCGACGTTCAATGACGGGGGCACGAGGGTGGCGGGGGTGGGCGGCAGGTCGGGACCATTCATGTTGTTCATGACAACCTCCGGAGTTGAGTTTTTGCCGGCGTCACGGTTGACGTCGGGATACCCAGTCCCAGCGCATGGCGTATGCCACTCACGAAAGCCCGCGTTTTGTTGGGGAATTGAGGTGGTTTGCCCACAGCCGCCCGGGCGCGCGGGAAAATTTTCACGCGGCGTGCGTGGGTTTTGGCCAGCCGCAACTGGCGTGGCGCGCTTCAACCTGTTAGCCTGCGCGCATGAAAGTGATTCGTCACACCGATGCCGACTACCGCGCGAAACTCGCCGAGGTCACCGCGCCGTCGAGCTTGTTTGATCCGGTCATCGAGCAGCGGACCCGCGCCCTGGTGGAGGGCGTGCGCGAGCGCGGCGACGCGGCCCTGCTGGAGTTCACCGAGCGCTTCGATGGGGCGAAGCTGGCGGCGGAGCAACTGGCCGTGACGCAGGCAGAATTCATGGGCGCGGCCTTGAGCGCCGACGCCGCCCTGCGCGACGCCGTGGCGCTGGCGCATAAAAACATTCTCGCCTACAGCAAACGGTGCCTGCGGAAAAACTGGTCGGCCCGCAACACCCAGGGTGCAAAGGTCGGGGAGAAGTTCGATCCCTTCCAGCGCGTGGGCGTTTACATCCCGGGCGGGATGGCGCCATTGGTTTCGACCGCGCTGATGACGGTGACGCTCGCGAAGGCGGCCGGCTGTCCGGAAATCGTCGTCTGCACGCCATGCGGCAAGGACGGCACGGTGAATCCGGCGTTGCTCTACGCGGCGCGGGTGGCCGGCGCCACGGAAGTGTATCGCGTGGGCGGCGCCCAGGCCATTGCGGCGCTCGCCCTCGGCACGGCAACCATTCGGCGCACCCAGAAAATTTTCGGCCCCGGCAATGCCTACGTCGTGGCGGCCAAGCGGCTGCTGGTGGGTTATGTGGCGATCGACCTGCTGCCCGGACCGAGCGAATTGCTGGTCCTGGCCGACGACACGGCGAACGCGCGGTTCGCCGCCGCTGATTTGATTGCGCAGGCGGAGCACGGTTCCGGCTACGAGCGCGTCTGGCTGGTCACGCCATCGGCCAAGGTGGTGAAGGCGGTTGAGAAGGAAATCGCGAAGCAGTTGCCCCAGGCGAAACGCCGCGAACTGATTGCGCCGGTGCTCGCGAACAACAGTTGGGCCATTCAGACCAAAACCCTGGCCGACGCCATCACGCTGACAAACCAACTGGCGCCGGAGCATCTCGAAATCATGACACGCCAGGCCGGCAAGGTTTCCGAACGCATCACCACCGCCGGGGCCATTTTCCTGGGGCCGTGGACGCCGACCGTGTTGGGTGATTACGTCGCCGGGCCGAGCCACACGCTGCCCACGGGCGGCGCGGGCTTGTCGTTCCCGGGTTTGACGGCGGACATGTTCCAGCGCCGGACGAGCCTCGTGGAATACTCGAAGCCTGCGTTGAAGAAGTCGCTCAAGGCGGTGCAAAAGTTTGCCGAGATGGAGGGCCTGGAAGGGCACGGGAAAAGTGCGACGATTCGTGGGGAACACTGAGGAATAACATGAAACGAGTCCTGCGTTTTATTCTGCTGGTGGGATTGGGCGGCTTGTGCGCGTGCCGCAGCCAACGGCCGGATGCGGCCACATCGCGCGAGGAACAATCCGGCAATCCGATTGTTCAAGGCTGGTATGCGGATCCGGAGGGCGCGGTGTTTGGGCATCGTTACTGGGTTTATCCCACGTATTCCGCGCCGTATGACGCGCAGGTGTTATTCGACGCGTTCTCGTCGCCGGACCTGGTGCATTGGACGCGGCACGATCACATTCTGGGCACCAATGCCGTTGCCTGGGCGAAACGCGCGCTGTGGGCGCCGTCCATTATCGCCAAGGATGGCCGCTATTTCCTCTTCTTCGCGGCCAATGATATTCAGAACGATCACCAGTCGGGCGGGATTGGTGTGGCGGTGGCCGACCGGCCGGAAGGCCCGTTCCGTGACTACTTGGGCAAACCGCTGGTGGACCGTTTTCACCATGGCGCGCAGCCGATTGACCCGTTTGTGTTTCGCGACACCGACGGCCAGTTTTACCTGATTTACGGCGGCTGGCGGCATTGCAACATCGTCCGCCTGCAGGCCGATTTTCGCGGGGTGCTGCCCTTTGCCGATGGCGCGGTGTTCAAGGAAATCACACCGGCGGGTTATGTCGAAGGCCCGTTCATGCTCAAGCGCAACGGCAAGTATTACTTCATGTGGTCTGAAGGCGGGTGGACCGGCCCCGATTATTGCGTGGCGTATGCCGTGGCGGATTCGCCGCTGGGGCCGTTTCGGCGCGTCGGGAAAATTTTGCAGCAGGATCCCAACGTGGCCACGGGTGCCGGCCATCACTCCGTGATTAAGGTGCCCGGCCGGGAGGAATACTACATTGTCTATCATCGCCGTCCGCTGGGCGAAACCGACGGCAACCATCGCGTCGTTTGCATCGACCGGCTCGAGTTTGACGCGGACGGCTTCATCAAACCCGTCAAAATCACCTTTGCCGGCGTGCCGGCGCGGCCGTTGCGCTGACCCGTTCTTCGCGCGCTCGACTTTTGCGCGGCTTCATTTGAAATTCAGCCTCCATGACAACGCGCAACGTTCGTTCCTTGATTCGACCGCTGGTGCACCGCTTGCACGCCTACGTGCCGGGCGAGCAGCCGAAAATCAAGGGCCTCATCAAGCTCAACACCAACGAGAATCCTTACCCGCCGTCGCCGAAAGTGCGGGTGGCGGTGCGGGCGGCGGTGGATGAACGGCTGCGGTTGTATCCGAATCCGACCGCACAGGCGCTGCGCGAGAAGCTGGCGCGCCTGCATCGGTGCGGTCCGGAGAATGTTTTCATCGGCAACGGCTCGGACGAATGCCTGGCCCTGGCGGTGCGGGCTTTTGTGGAGCCGCAAAGCGCGCAACGCGGAACGCGGAAGCGCTCGCGGAGCGTGGTGCAGTTTTTCACGCCCAGCTATTCGCTGTATCCGGTGCTGGCGGACATTCACGGCGCGGCGCGGAACGCAGTGCCGCTGAAGCCGGACTTCGGGCTGCCGAGCGGGGTGGAGTTGAAGCGTGGCAAACAGTGGGATTTCAATGCAGCGCTCACCTTCATCACCACGCCAAACGCGCCAAGCGGACGCGGCTACGCGACCAAGGAACTTGACGCGTTGTGCCAGGCACAGCGGGGCGTGACCGTGCTGGACGAGGCTTACGTGGATTTCGCGGAAGAAAATGCCCTGTCGCTGGCGTTGAAACATCCCCACGTGCTCGTGGCGCGGACGTTCTCGAAGGCCTATTCGCTGTGTTTCCAGCGCGTGGGCTATTTCGTCGGTCATGCGGAGTTGATCGCCGCGCTGGACAAGATTCGCGACAGCTACAACGTGAACGGTCTTGGCCAGGTTGCTGCGCTCGCCACCCTTGATGATCTGTCTTACTACCGGGCGAACTTCCGGAAGGTCATCGGCACCCGTGAGGTGCTGACGTGTGCCTTGGCGGAGCTTGGCTTCGTGGTGCTGCCGAGCCAGACGAATTTCATTCTCACGCGTCCGCCCAAGTTTCCCGCGAAGGTGTGGCTTCAGAAATTGCGTGAGGAAAAGATTCTGGTGCGCTGGTTCAGCGCGCCGGAAGTGAGCGAATATCTGCGCATCACCATCGGCACAGAAGCGGAGGCTGCCGCGTTGGTGAAGGCGGCGAGGCAGATCCTACGCGGCTGAGACGCACGCCAAATTCGGCAAGGTCTCCGCGGAGGCATTGTTGGTGGCCCGTCCGGTCAGGGCTTGGCCGCCGCGGCTTTCACCACGCCGCGCACCAGTTCGTCCACGGTCCACTGGTTGCCCGGCACGATGGATTGCACGCGGCCGCTGGCGTTGATCACCACCGTGCGCAGGTTGTGGCTGGGCAACTGTGTCTCGCCTTCCCGCCAGAAGGTCATGCCGAATTGTTCGGCCAGCGCCGTGACGTCCACCAGGTCGCCGGTCAGGAAGCTCCACGTTTTCGGGTCATACGCATAGCGCTTGGCGTATTCCTGCAAGACCGGCGGCGTGTCGTAGTCGGGGTCGATGGAAACGGCGAGGATGTGCCAGTTTGCCGGTCCGTTGGTCAGGCCGGTCAGGCGGCGCTGCAAATCGGCCAGCTTGCCGGCGGTCAGCGGGCAATACATCGGATACGGACAGCGCGTGAAGAGAAACGACAGCACGACCGCGTCGCCCCTGAACTGGCGGGTGCTGACGGCCCGGCCGAGTTCGTTGGTGAAATGATACTCCGGCAGGGCGTCGCCGATGTTCAGCGGCTCCACGTCACGGACGAGGCGGAACGGCCCGCGCGTCGGGACGCCGCTGAGAGATTTTTCCGTGATGTGGACGTCCTCAATCCAGGCGTCATTGGTCGTGACGATCAGGCGGAACTTCACCCGGTCGCCCGGGCCCAAGCCGGTCAGTTCGTTGGTGTTTTTCACGTCGAACGGCATGGTCATGGCCTGCATGTAGCCGGGAATATCCTCGTGCTGGATTTCGACGGACTTTTCGGCGGGCTGCACCTCGATGACGGTGCCGTTGACCTGATAGGTCTGGCGCGGCGCGGCGTTTGTCGGCGCTGGCGCGGCATTGGCAATGTGCGGACGCGAATCGCAGCCGGCGACCACGGCGGCGAGGAGCAAAAGGGGGCAAAGTTTCCAGTTCACAACGGTAATTAACACCCGTCCCGGGCAAAATGACAAGTGGCGCCGCTTGCGTCGCCCCGACGGGCTGTGCTAACCCGCTGGGCATGACCGGGCTGGTTGATCAACTGCGCCGACTCGCGCTCGATGAAGTCGCGGCGACCCTGGAGGCGTTGCCCGCGCCCTTGCGTGAACGGGCCCGCCAGGTGCCGGTGACCTTGGAGCGTGTGCCGAATGCGGGCTTGCAGGCCGACGGAATTGAGGCCGACACGCTGGGGCTGTTTGTGGGTCCGGATTTCGCCGAGGAGGAATCCGTGCCGATGCCGCCGCAAATCATCCTGTTCCTCGACAATCTTTGGGAGCAGGCCGCGCGGAATGAGGAGGCGTTTCGCGAGGAAGTCCGCACGACCTACCTGCACGAACTTGGGCACTACCTGGGACTTGATGAGGATGAGTTGACCGAGCGGGGCTTGGAGTAAGCCGCTACGGGAACAGCCCGCGGATGCGTTTGGCCTCATGCACACGCTTGACGCCAAGGCTGAGCGCGGCCAGGCGCAGCGGGATTTTTTGTTCGCGGTGCATTTTTAGGACCTGCGTAAAGGCGTTTTCGAGAATGCGGTAAAGTTTGTCCACCACCTCCGTTTCACTCCAAAAGAAGCTTTGCAAGTCCTGCACCCATTCAAAATAGCTGACGACGACGCCGCCAGCGTTGCAGAGCACGTCGGGAATGACAAAGATTTCCGGGCGCTCATTCAGAATGCGGTCGGCTTCCGGCGTGGTCGGGCCATTGGCGGCCTCGGCGAGAATGCGACACTGGAGCCGGCCGGCGTTCGCCTCGGTAATGACGCGTTCCAGGGCCGCGGGCACCAGAATGTCGCACGGGAGCAGCAGCAGTTGTTCGTTTGAAATCGCGTCGCCGCCGGGGAACCCCTTCACACCGCGCTGCTGGGCGAGGTGTCGATCCAGCGCCCACAGGTCGAGTCCCTGCGCGTTGTAGGTGCCGCCGCTGACATCGGACACGGCAATGATTTTTGCGCCCTGCCGCGCCAGCGAAAGCGCGGCCACGGAACCGACGTTGCCATAGCCCTGCACCACGGCGGAGGCCTTGGTGATGTCGAGCCCCAGGGTGTCGGCGGCCCGGTTGACGAGGTAGGCGACGCCCCGGCCGGTGGCCTCGCGGCGGCCTTGCGAACCGCCCAGCCCAACGGGTTTGCCCGTGACAATGCTGGGTTCCGTGTAACCAGCGTGGGTGGAATATGTGTCCATCATCCACGCCATGATCTGTTCGTTGGTGCCCACATCGGGCGCCATCACATCGGTGCGCGGCCCGATGAAGGGGATCATCTCCTGGGTGTAGCGGCGGGTCAGGCGTTCGAGCTCCGGCCGGGAGAGTTGATGCGGGTCGCAGGTGATGCCGCCCTTGGCCCCGCCATAGGGCAGGCCGGTCAGCGCACACTTCCAACTCATCCACATGGCGAGCGCGGCGACTTCGCCGAGCGTCACGCCCGGATGATAACGCAATCCGCCCTTGGTCGGGCCCAGCGTGAGGTAATGCTGCACGCGGTAGCCGGTGAACACCTGGGTCGAGCCATCGTCGCGATGAATGGGCACCGCCACTGTCAAGGCGCGTTTCGGATACTTGAGACGGTCGCGGTCGGACTGCGGAATCTGGAGGCGGTCGGCGACAAGTTCGAACTGCTGGCAGGCCATGCGAAAGGTCGGACTGTCATAGATTTCCATGACTGCAAGGTAGCGCGTCCGCCGGGATTGAAAAGTCGTGAACCGGCGCCCGCCGCCGTGCCGTCGTCACGGCCGGCGCAGGCGGAAGAACTGGGCCGCGTTCGTGGTGGCGTCGATGGTGACGTGGTTCAGGCCGTTGCTGACCGCCGGCGCAACGTTAACCGGCGACCAGACGGGCGCCGCGAGATCGGGTGCCGATTCCAGGGTGAAGCCGGCCGGGTAGATCGGCCATGACAGCGTGGCGTGGGTCAACGTGGGCGTAATCGTCAACGGCAGGGCGAAGAATTCCCACGCGAGCGCATACGTTTCGCGGCTCGTCACGTTTTGTCCGGCGGCGCTTTTGCGGACCTGCAAATTATAGCGTCCGGGTGGCAGGCCGTTCACGTAAAGATGCTCCACGTTGTCCACCAGACTGGTGCTGCAGGCGATGAGATTGCTGGTGGCGACGTCGTAGAGGAACAGGTCGAGGTTGTTGAGATTGGGCGTGGCTGGTTGCAATACCAGCGGGTCGCGGTTCCAGACCAGTGTGGCGGTCAGGGTGAACCCGGCGTTGGCGACGGCGTTGGTCAACTCGAAGTAGTAGTAGTTGAGGCGGTCCTGCGTGGCCGGCGGAAGACCTCCCAGCGCATTGGTGAGTGCCGCCAGATTCCAGCCGCTCCACGCCGCAATGGTGTTCGTCGCGGCCAGGGGCGGATGCGCGCCGCCGGCCGGCACGCTGCCCGCCACGAAATTGGCCTGCTTGCCACCCGCCAGTTGCATGTATGAGTTGAACACGTTCAGCAAGCCGGCACCAAACAACGGGTCCAGCGGCGCCGTGGCCGTGTGGGTCCAGTTGGTGGGCTTGATGGCGCCGTTCAAGAGGAGCGCCTTCACGGTGCGGGCATCGGCCGCGGCATTCGTGTCGCTGCCGCCATCCCCGCGCTGGCCCGCCTGCATCAAGACGGCGGCGGCACCCGACACAAACGGCGTGGAGAAACTGGTGGCCTGTCCGAATGTGACCAGATCGGGTTTCGAGCGGCCGTTATCACGCGTCGGGCCGACGCTGGTCCCGCCGTCGCAGTCGCCCACCCCGATCCCGTTGTAACACGTGCCGGGCGGATAGACCTGGCCACCGTTGCCGACGGCGGAGACAAACAGCGTGCCGTATTGCGCGGCGTAAGCGTCGTAGTAGGCATCGGCGGTTTCCTGATTGTTGATGTCGGTGCTGTCGAAAATGAAGCTTTGATTCACCAACCCGGCCGGGATGGGCGGCGGGGTGGCGGTGATGATGGTGTTATTGATGAAAAAGTCCGCCTCGTAATTGTCCACGCGGGCCACGTTCGGGGCAATGCCGCCGGATTTGCCGTAGAAATTCATGCCGACGCCATTGGCGTGGTCTGACTCGGCGCCCACCGCGTCCGCAAAATTCGTGCTGGTGCCGTTGGTGGAATAGTAGGTGAACAACGCGGCGGGCTGGCCCACCCAGGCCGGGTTGACCTCGAAAGTTGGAAAATTGGTGGATGCGGACGCCTCGGCCTGCGCCACCGCAATGCCCGTGCCGTCGAGATTGGTCGTGACCTGGCGGAGCAGGGTGGTGCCGGTAGCGTCCAGAATGGACGCGGCAGCTGGCAAAACGGCGGCGCCGCCCAACAACCCTGCGGCACCCACAGCGCACACCGTTAACCAGAACGCGCGAAAGGATTGACGGCGATTCGAATACATCATGGCTGATTGCGCAGAAGGCGTGCCTTTTCATGACATGCGAACGGCGAAAAGTCCAGCGGCACGGTTCGAGGTTCACTCCGCGGGTCCGAACCATTACAGTCAGCGCGTGGCCGACACGCTGGTTGTCAACGAAATCTACCTGAGCTTGCAGGGCGAAAGCACCTTCGCCGGGCTGCCGTGCGTCTTTGTGCGCCTGACCGCCTGCAATCTCCGCTGCTCCTACTGCGACACGGCGTATGCCTTCACCGAGGGCAAAAAGCGTCCGCTGCCGGACGTGATTGCCGAGGTTCAGAGGCTGGCCCGGCCCTACCAGAAACCGTCCTCTGTCATTGGCCATCCGCCATTGCCTTTGGTGGAGCTGACCGGCGGTGAACCCTTGCTCCAGGCCGGGTCGCTCGGGCTGATGAAACAACTCTGCGATCTTGGTTTCACCGTGCTCGTGGAAACCAGCGGCGCGCTCGATATTTCCGGGGTGGACCCGCGCGTGCGGCGCATCATGGATTTGAAATGCCCCAGCAGCGGCGAAGTGGCGCGCAATCGTTTTGAAAACCTCCCGCATCTCAAGGCCACCGACGAAATCAAGTTCGTCATCGGCACGGTTGAGGATTACGAGTGGGCCAGGCAACAGATCACCACGCACCGGCTGGACGCGCTTTGTCCGCTGCTGATGTCCTGGGTGCATCCGCTGCGACCCGAGCAGCAGGACAAATCGTTGAAGCGGGTTCCGGCGGACCAGACGCCCCTCACGCGCCAGCAGTTGGTGGAACGCATCATCGCCGACGCGCTGCCGGTGCGTTTCCAGGCGCAACTGCACAAAATCATCTGGCCGCCGGAGCAACGTGGCGTTTGAAACGAATCCGCCAAATGAGTGACATGAGTGAATTGTTACAAGCACTGCAGGTTGCCGAACGACGCATTCAACCATTTGCCGTGCAACTCATCTGCTCCTTGCCAACGTGAACACCCGCGAAACCCTCGACCTGTTGCGCCGCTACGAATCGCGGAACGTCACGTTCCTCGACCCGGACGGCACGTGGCCAATGGTTTGGGAGCGTGCCAAGGGCGTTCACGTCTGGGACGCGGAAGGCAAAAAATATCTCGATCTGACCGCGGCGTTTGGCGTGGCTGCCGCCGGCCATGCGAATGCCAACGTCGTGGCCGCGGGGCAGGCGCAGATGGGCCGGTTGCTGCACGCAATGGGCGATGTGCATCCGCATGCGCTGAAGGCGCGGCTCGCGCAGGAATTGAGCCGGATCACCTTCGAGCGCTGGGGGGAAGCATTGGCCCATTCCCACGTTGAAACGCCTCCTCGCGGGCCGGAGTCGCGAGGCGGCGGGGGAACCGTGCCAACGGGGAAAACCATTTTCTGCAACTCCGGTTTTGAAGCTGTCGAGGCGGCGCTCAAAACGGCCATGCTGACCGCGGGCAAATACGGCGTTATTGCCTTCAAGGGCGCGTATCACGGCCTGGGCTACGGCACGCTGAACGCCACGCACCGCGAACATTTTCGGGGGCCGTTCCACCTGCAGCTGAAGGAATTTGGCCACTTCGTGGATTTTCCGGCCCGGCCCGCCGACCTCGCGGTGGTGGAACTGCAAATCCGGCGCTTCTTCCAGCGCGGCTGGGTGAGCGCGATTTTGGTGGAGCCGGTGCAGGCCCGCGGCGGCATCAACCTTCCGCCGCCGGGCTTCCTGCCGTTGCTGCGCAAGTTGTGCGACGAACACAAGGCGCTGCTGATCCTGGACGAGATTTACACGGGCTTCGGTCGCACGGGGAAGTGGTTCGCGTGCGAACACAGCCACGTGGTGCCGGACCTGATCTGCCTCGGCAAAGCCCTGACGGGCGGTTTCCCGTTGTCAGCGTGCGTCGGCCGGGCGGCGGTCATGGACGCCGCATGGCCGGACTCCAACGGCGAGGCAATCCACACGAGCACGTATCTCGGGCACCCGGTTGGCTGCGTGATGGCGCTCGCCCAGATCGATGAAATCCGCCGGCTGAAGCTCGTCGAACGCAGCGCCAAATTGGGCGCTGTTCTGCTCGACCGGCTGGCTGGGGCGCAACTGGAAGCCGGCCAGCCGAAGCTCAACATCACCCGGCGTGGGGTCGGCCTGATGGCCGGGGTCGAGTTGCGCCGCCCGGATGGTTCGCCGGCCACCGCCGAAGCGCTGGCGGCCATCAAGGCATTGTTGCAACGCGGTTTTATTTTTCTGCCCGAAGGCGAGCACGCCAACGTCATCAGTTTCACACCGCCGCTGACCATCACCGAGGCGCAACTGACGGAAGCCGTGCAGGCAATGGGAGAGGTTCTGAACCGATGAAACTTCCCGAGATGCGTCAACTGTTGTCCGAGCGCGGGATTCAGCTCACGAAATCTCTCGGGCAAAATTTTCTGCACGAGGAGAAGGTTCTCGCCAGGATCGCCGCCGCGGGCGAACTCACCCGGGCGGACAAGGTTCTGGAGATTGGTCCCGGCCTCGGCCCGCTGACGGAATTGCTGCTGGCCCAGGCGGGCGAAGTGCTGGCCATCGAGATGGATGCCCGGCTGGTGGAGATTCTGCGGCTGCGGTTTCAAGGTGGGGCGAGAGCCGCGGGTGATTCGGACGAACCCACCCCCCACCCCTCCCAAGAGCGGAGCGCAGATTCGAGCGCGCCCGCAAATGAAGTTCCCCTCCTGGGAGGGGGTGGGTTGCCCCAAACAACCGGCACCTTGCAGCTCATCCACGCCGACGCGTTGAAATATCTTGAACGCCATCCCCGCGACTGGCGCGGGTGGAAGCTCGTGGCGAACCTGCCTTATTCCGTGGCGTCGCCCATTCTGGTTGAACTGGCCTTGGCCGAACACGGGCCGGACCGGATGGTGGTGACGCTGCAACGGGAAGTGGCGGAACGATTGCGGGCCCAGGCGAACGAGGAGGATTATGGTCTGCTCACGCTGCTGGTGCAGTTGAACTACGAACCGCGCGCGCTGTTCAAGATTTCGGCGGGCTGCTTCTTCCCGCAGCCGAACGTGGATTCCGCCTGCCTCACGCTGGTGCGCCGTCCGCAGCCGTTGCTGACGCCGGCGCAGACGAAGGTGTTTGTGCGCGTCGTGAAACAAGCCTTCAGCCAGCGGCGCAAGATGATGGCAAAACTCCTCCGTGCTGACTGGCCCGAGGAGCAACTGGCCCGCGCCATGAGCGAGCTCAATCTCTCACCCCAAATCCGCGCCGAGGCGGTAACGCTGATAGAGTTCGTCAAACTAACCAAGCAGCTTCTTGAGAAAGCATGAAGCCACCGTGTCTGTTTTCGAAACTGGCCACCATCGTTTGTCTTGCCGCTGTCGCGTTGGGAATGGTTACGGAGGGAGATTTCGGTGGAAACGCAACTCCCGCCGAGTTGAGATGGTGGGCGTTGGCTGGGTTTATATTTTTCGCCGTTGCATCTGCTCTTGGAGCGCTGATTGAGAAAATGGCGCGCAAGGTGGGAAGGAATTTACAGCGAGTGGTGAACCGCAGCCCAATGCCAGAGGCCGACTCGACAAATCACCAATGGCGATTTTTCGGCCTTGGTGGCCTGGTCGCGATCGGGCTTGGCTTTGGCATGCTTGTAAGTGCCATCTGGCGAGATTCCATCTTGGCATGGCACGGCTTGGCTTTTCTTGGAGCCGGGGCGGGTCTTCTAGTTGGCCGCAGGCTCGGCCTTCGAATTCTGAATTCATGACGAGGGGATTATGACTGAAGACATCTTCGACATCGTCAACGAGCGCGACGAAGTGATCGGGCGCGCGCCGCGAAGCGAGGTGCATGCGCGCGGGTTGTTGCATCGCGCGGTGCATGTGCTGGTGTTCAATGCGCGCGGCGAGCTGTTTCTCCAGAAGCGCTCGAAGACGAAGGATCGCGAGCCGGGCCGCTGGGGCGCGGCGTGCTCCGGTCATGTGGACAGTGGCGAGGATTACGACACCGCGGTGATGCGCGAGCTGGGGGAAGAACTCGGCTGGACACCCGCCGCGCCGCCGCAGCGCATTCTGCGCATCGAAGCCTGCCGCGAAACGGACCAGGAATTCGTGTGGATCTATCGCTGCACCGGCGAAGGGCCGTTTACGTTGAACGCGGACGAGATTGAAACCGGCGGCTGGTTTTCCCGCGCGCAGATCGAACGCTGGCTGGCGGAGCGGCCGGAGGATTTCACCACCGCGTTTGTGAAATTGTGGCAGCTCATCCCGCAAGCTTGAGGCAATCCGCAACGCCGCACTCTCACACGTTTATGAAGGCACCGGTTAAATGGGGACTCATCGCGGTGGCCGCGCTCGCCGGTCTGGCGTTGCTCATCTGGTTCCGTTGGCCACGCGACGGGCAATCGTCGGCGACCAAGTTGCCGACGGCGTTGTCGGGAAGACCGCTGGTTGCGCCACAGATGGTGGCGGGCTGGGGGCGGATGATCGTCGTTGCGGCCGACGGGACGTTGTGGGGCTGGGGTGATTCGAAGATGGGCGAACTCGGCGTGGTGTCCACCGCAGTATGCAGTCCCCGGCAAATCAGCGCGGAACCTTGCTGGAAAGCAGCCGCCACGGACGTCAGTTCCACCGTGGCCCTCAAGACGAACGGCACGTTGTGGGTCTGGGGCGCGCTCAGGGGCATGGCGCCCAATTCCGGCAAGCCGGTGCAATTTGGCCGCGACACCGATTGGGTTCGCATCGGTGCGGGTTCGAGTTTTTACGTCGCCCAGAAGCGGGACGGCACGTTGTGGGCCTGGGGCAGCAACAACGAGAGCCAGTTGGGCGACGGGACCACCACCGACCATGCCAATCCGGTTCAGATTGGTTCCGGCCCCTGGAAAACTTTTGCGGCGGGTTCGTTTCATGGCATGGCGCTGGCGCCGAATGGAACGCTCTGGGGCTGGGGCCGGCACGCCACGGGTGCCGGGCCTGCGCTGGCTCAACTGGGCAACGAAACCAACTGGACGGCGGTTTATGCCGGTGAGTTTCACAACCTTGCCCGCAAGCGCGACGGCTCCTGGTGGGTGTGGGGCGACAACGCGGGCTTCATGACCACCAATGCGAACCCTGTTTTACCCACGCCCGTTGTTGGTGGTCAGGCGTGGTCGATTGTCGCGGGTGGAAATATTCACACGGTGGCCATTGGTGCGGACGGGACCCTCTGGGGTTGGGGGAGCAACAGTTACGGCGAAATTGGCAATGGAACCGGACGCATGGAAAAATCGCCGGTGCGGGTGGGGCGAGGGACCAACTGGGTGGCCGTGACTGCGTTTGGGAATTCAAGTGCGGGACTGACGGCGGATGGAACGGTTTTCGTTTGGGGCAGTCGGGTGGATGTGCCGCCGCGCGTGCAATACGACATCGGCCGGCTGGTGCGGAATCTCTTTGCTCCCGTGTTTCGCATGTCCGGGCGTGGCACCGGCAGCACACGTTCGGTCATTTTCGCCCGGTCCGCGCAGCCCGTGCCCATCATGCAGTTCCACCGGAGCGAAAGCCGCCGGAGCGAAAGCCAAACCACCAACGCCTCCGGCGCGGGCGCGATTTCGTCGCCCGCGGCGTCCTCAAGCGAACATTGAATCCGGCGGACGATCGACCAGGTGGAGCAGGTTGCCCTCGCAATCCTGGAAGAAGAGCACACGCCCGCCGCCCGCCGCCAGCTTGATTGGGTCCAGGAACACCACACCGCGTTTTTCGAGTTCGGCCCGGGCGGTTTCGATGGCCGCCACGCGCAGGGCGAGATGGCGCCAGCCGGCGAGGCCGTTGTCCGCAGTCTGAGGGACGGAACCCGTTGCGGCGTAAACCTCGAAGGTCGTGGCAGTGCCGGGCAGCTTGATGAAGTAGGGCGGTTCGGTGCCATTCGGCGCCACGCAGGTGGCGTCGAGCCTGGCCACATACCAGTCGCGCAGGGCCGCCGGGTTTTGGGCCGGCAGGGCAATGTGTTCGAGGACAAACGTCATGCGGATTACTTAAGGCGATTTCCAGCCCAACGCACGCCGATTTGCGGACCATGGCAGTGTCCGGATTTAAAGGGAGCGCGACTGTATTGGGGACCAGGCACAGCACTCCTGAACTGCTGCGGCTGACGCTTCGCGCATAGCCGCGCCCCAACCAGGGCAAATTAGGACAATGCCCCTCGCCCGCGTTGCTTGACGCTGTCGCCGCCGTCCTCTAGGTTGCGCCGCCTGATTTAAGATTATGAACGCACAAAATTTCCTCGTGCCAATGGTCGTCGAGCAGACCGGTCGTGGCGAACGCGGCTACGACATTTATTCGCGCCTGCTTGTGGACCGGATCGTGTTCCTCGGCACGCCGGTCGACGACATGGTGTCGAACCTCATCATCGCCCAGCTTTTGTTTCTCCAGATGACGGATCCGAAGAAGGACATTCATCTCTACATCAATTCGCCCGGCGGCAGCGTCACGGCGGGCCTGGCGATTTACGACACAATGCAGTTTCTGACCTGCGACGTGAACACGTATTGCATCGGGCAGGCGGCGAGCATGGGCGCCGTGCTGCTGGCGGCCGGCACGAAGGGCAAGCGTTACGCGCTGCCGAACGCCCGCATCATGATCCACCAGCCGTGGGGCGGCGTGCAGGGCCAGGCCACGGACATCAGCATCCAGGCGAAGGAAATTCTGCGCCTCAAGGATCGCCTGAACGAAATCCTCGCCAAGCACACCGGCAAGAGCGTGGATGACATCGGCAAGTCCACCGACCGCGACAATTTCATGTCCGCCGACGAAGCCAAGGCTTTCGGCCTGGTTGATCAGGTGGTCGTTTCACGCAAGGAGATTGCCGGGCTGGCCGAGAAAACCTCCGTGGTCGCTTGAGTATGGCCCGTCCGACGAACATGACGATGTGCAGCTTCTGCGGGAAGTCCCACGCGGAGGTGAAGAAGTTGATTTCCGGCCCCGGCGTTTACATCTGCGACAACTGCGTCACGTTGTGCAAGAACGTCCTCGACACCGAGGCGGCGGCCCGTGAGCGCAAGCACAAGCCAATCGGCCGCGTCCCGCGGCCGGCGGAAATCCGGCACGAACTCGACAAACATTGCATCGGCCAGGAACACGCCAAGAAAACCTTGTCCGTGGCGGTGCACAACCACTACAAGCGCCTTCAGATCAAGGAGCGGCCGGCCGCGGGTGAAGAGCAGCCCGCCAGCGATGATCCCCACGCGGACGTCGAACTGGAAAAGAGCAACATCCTCATGGTTGGACCGACCGGTTCGGGCAAGACGTTGCTCGCCCGGACGCTCGCCAAAATCCTCGACGTGCCGTTTGCCATCGCCGATGCGACCGTGCTCACCGAAGCCGGTTACGTGGGCGAGGATGTGGAGAACATCATTCTCCGCCTGCTGCAGAACTGTGATTACGATGTCAAACGCGCCCAGCGCGGCATCGTTTATATTGACGAAATCGACAAGATCACGCGCAAGCAGGACGGACCCAGCATTACCCGCGACGTCTCCGGGGAAGGCGTCCAGCAGGCGCTGTTGAAAATTCTGGAGGGCACGGTTTGCGCAGTCCCGCCGCAGGGCGGCCGGAAACATCCGCAGCAGGAATACATCCGCGTGGACACGTCGGACATCCTGTTCATCTGCGGCGGCGCGTTCGTTGGACTGGAGAAAGTCATCCAGCGCCGGCTGGGCCGGCATGTGATGGGCTTTGCCGGCGCCGAGGCGCAACAAAAGGCCGCTGCCGTGCAGCGGGACGAAATGCTCAAGCACGTTGAACCCGAAGATTTGCTGAGCTTCGGTTTCATCCCCGAATTCATCGGCCGGTTGCCGATGGTGACGACGCTGGCCGAACTCACCGAAGACCAGCTGGTCACGGTGTTGACGAGTCCCAAGAACGCGCTGACCAAGCAATATACCAAGCTTCTGGCGATGGAAGGCGTGGCGCTGCATTTCACGGAGGACGCCCTGCATGAGCTCGCCGTGCAGGCGATTAAAAAGGGCACCGGCGCCCGCGCGCTCCGCAGTTTGCTTGAGAAATTGATGCTCGACACGATGTATGATCTGCCGGGCTCCGAGGACGTCGCCCAAGTGACCATCACGGCGCCGGTGGTGCGCGGTGAGTCCAAGCCAATCGTCCAGCACAAAGAGAAACAGGCGGCCGCCTAGCGACACAGGCCTTCCGCCCGTCCCATGCCGGCCGGCACGGCGAACGCCGTTTTGCCGGCGCAGCATTGATTCATGACCAAACCCGCTCCAACTCCGCCGCCCATTCGCGTCGGCATGATTTCGCTCGGTTGTGCGAAAAATCTCGTGGACGCCGAGATCATGCTCGGCTCGCTGCTCAAGGACGGCATCGAGATCACCAACGACGCGGCCCAGGCGGACGCGGTGATTGTCAACACCTGCTCGTTCATTGACGCGGCGCAGGAAGAGAGCGTGGACACGATTCTGGAATCCGCGCAGGTGCGGGAGGCGAAGAATCGCGGCCAGGGCTTGATTGTTTCCGGCTGCCTGTCCCAAAGGTTCCGCGACGAATTGCCCAATCTGTTCCCCGAGGTC
Source organism: Verrucomicrobiia bacterium (assembly GCA_035765895.1). Lineage (NCBI taxonomy): Bacteria > Pseudomonadati > Verrucomicrobiota > Verrucomicrobiia > Verrucomicrobiia bacterium. The sequence continues at coordinate 29,991 of DASTWL010000013.1, forward strand.
GATGCGTTCATGGGCATTGATCAGGTCGCCCAGGTCAGCGACATCGTGAAGACGGCGCTGGCTCGGCGGGCTGCCAAGGTTGCGAATCCGTCCGGGCCGGTTCGCGGACGCAAGTCAAAGGTCGTGGCCAAACTGGCCGAACTCGACCACGGCCGGGCGGCTGACGAACACGGGCCGCAAAACGCCGTGCGCGGCACGGAGCAGTTTGGCCGGACGAAGACGCTGCTCAGTCCGCCGTCTGCCGCGCCGGTTTTGGACGTCACGGCGCGGCCGGTTTACATCCCGGACTACGAGACGCCGCGATTCCGGCTCACGCCGCGCCATTTCGCCTACCTGAAGATTGCCGAGGGCTGCAATCACCCGTGCAGCTTCTGCATCATTCCGCGGATGCGCGGCTCGCACCGGAGCCGCACGCAGGCCGACATTGTGGCCGAGGCGAAGGCGCTGATTGCCGACGGCGTGAAGGAAATCAACCTGATTTCGCAGGACTCGACCTATTACGGTCTCGACCTGCGGCCGAATCACAGCCGCGCGATTTCGTCGCCGGACAAATTCCGCGCAGCCACCCAATCACTGACCGCCGATGCGACCACCCTGTGCTCGCTGTTGCGCGAGTTAAACGCGTTGCGCGGCGATTTCTGGATTCGGATCCTCTACACGCATCCGGCTCATTGGACCGACGAGCTTATCCAGACCATTGCCGAGTGTCGCAAGGTGGCGCGCTACGTGGACATTCCGCTCCAGCATATCCACGACAACATGCTGGAACGCATGCGCCGCGAAACGTCCCGCCAATACATTGTGGACCTGCTCAGGCGGATTCGCGCCGGCGTGCCCGGCATCGCCTTGCGCACCACGTTCATCGTCGGCTTTCCCGGCGAAACGGAGGCCGCGTTTGAAACGTTGCTGGACTTCATCCGCGAGACCAAGTTCGAGCGGCTTGGCGTGTTTGCCTATTCCAAGGAGGACGGCACGCGTGCCGGCGCCATGGCGGGGCAGTTGTCCGACCAGGTGAAGCAGCGCCGCCGCGAACGGGCCATGGCCGCGCAACACCAGGTTGCGGTTGAAGTGGCGGAACGCTTCGTCGGCCGGAGCATCAAGGTGCTGGTTGAAGGCGAGGCCAGCGCGAAACAGCTCGCCGGGGCGAACGTTTCCTCGTGGGAGCACGGCCTTATCCGGGAAACGGATGCCCATGCGGCCCAACTCAAGGGCCGTTACCTCGTGGCGCGCGGCGAGGCGGACGCACCGGACATTGACGGCCGGATCTACATCCGCGGCAAGCTGCCATCCGGCGGGTTCGCGAAGGTCAACATCATCGGGCACACGGATTACGATCTGATTGCCGAGCCAGCCGGTTAGGCGGCCGGTTGCCAGTTGAAAGCGGCCGGCTGCCGCTTTGAAACTTGCAACGTTCAACATTCAACGTTCAACCTTTCCCCGATGAATCTGCCCAACAAGCTGACCGTTTCGCGCTTCGTTCTTACGGCGGCGTTTCTGGTGGTGATGTTCACGGAGATGCCCTGGCACCAGACCCTCGCGCTGGTGCTGTTCAGCCTCGGCGGCATTACCGACTTTTTGGACGGCCGCATTGCGCGGCAACGCCAGCTCATCACCAATTTCGGCATCCTGATGGATCCCCTCGCCGACAAAATCATGACCTGTTCAGCCTTCATCGCCTTTGTCGGTCTGAATTTGATTCCCGCGTGGATGGTTGTGGTGATTGTGGCTCGCGAACTGGCCATCACGGGGCTGCGGTTGTTGGCGGCGGCGAAGAATCTCGTGCTGGCAGCGGAAGGTTTCGGCAAGCACAAGACCATTTCGCAGATTGTGGCGATCATCGCCATCTTGACCGTGCGCGCTTACCCGCAATGGGGGACGGTCGGTCAGTCCATCTTTGGCCTTCATCTCGTGCGGGATGTTCCCTGGGCGGTGAGCTTTGCCCAGCTCTCCGTCTGGGTGGCCGTGGCTTTGACGATTTATTCCGGCTGCGCCTACTTGTGGAAGAATCGGGCGCTTTTCCTGCAGGACATGTAAGACCTGCCGGATCAACGCGGCCGGGCCCCGCGGTTCATTCGCGCTTTTCAACATCCGGCGGATGGTTAGACTGACCGCCGCTTTTGTTTCAATGCCGAGCGTTTTCCTCAAGACCTACGGATGTCAGATGAACGAGCGCGACAGCGAGGCCGTGGCGGCCCAGCTGGTCGCGAAGGGCTACACGCTGGCGGCCTCCGAACATGTGGCTGACGTGGTGCTGCTCAACACGTGCAGTGTGCGGGACAACGCCGAACAGACGGCGCTCGGCAAAATGGCGGCGGTCATCGGCGAGGCCAAAAAGCAGCGTCCCAACCAGGTGTTCGGCTTCATGGGCTGCATGGCACAGAGCCGTGGCCGGGAGTTGATTGACCGGCTGCCGGATGTGGATCTGGTCCTGGGCACGCAGAAGTTTCATCGCGCGGCCGAATATCTGGATGACCTGCTGGCGGGCCGGCGGGACAAGGTGGTGGACACCGAGGCGGAGCAGGGGAGCGAAGCGGCGATCCGCGAGCATTTGCTGGGCGGCAAAGGCGGCCGGGCCGTGACCGCGTTTGTCAGCATCATGCAAGGCTGCAACCAGTATTGCACCTTCTGCATTGTGCCTTACACGCGCGGCGAGGAACGCAGCCGCACCATCACGGACATCGTTTCCGAATGCCGTTCACTTGTGGCGGGCGGCGTTCGTGAAATCACGCTGCTGGGGCAGATCGTAAACAGCTACGCCAAGCGCGACCTGCCCAGGCGCGACGGCAAGTCCGCCTTTGTCCAGCTCATCGAAGCCGTGCATGAAATCGAGGGCCTGGAACGCATTCGTTTCACCTCGCCGCACCCCAAAGGTTACGGTGACGACCTCGTGGAGGCGTATGGACGCCTGCCCAAACTGTGTGAGAGCGCCCATCTGCCGGTGCAAAGCGGTAGCGACCGGGTCTTGAAGCTCATGCATCGTGGCTACACGCGGGCGCGCTTTCTTGAGATTGTCGGCAAACTGCGTGCCGTCCGTCCCGAAATCGGCGTCAGCACGGACATCATCGTGGGGTTTCCGGGCGAGACGGAGGGGGATTTTCAACAGACGTGCTCGCTCGTGCGCGAGGCGGCGTTCGACCAGGCCTATCTCTTCAAATACTCGCCCCGCCAGGGCACGCCCGCGGCGGCGATGCCGGAGCAGCTCCCGCCGGAGGTCATCGAAGAGCGCCACGCACGGCTGTTCGAGCTCATCAATGAGGTAGGTCGCGAGAAGCATCGGGCGTTTGTGGGACGCACCGTGCAAATTCTCGTCGAAGGGCCAAGCAAGAAGAACGATGCGCGGCTCACGGGCCGCACGCGCTGCAACAAAATCGTGGTTTTTGAAGGGTCTGAACGGCACCGCGACCAGTTACTGGACCTGCGCATCACGCGGGCCAGCAATTTCACCCTTTATGGGGATCCCGCCATTGTGAATCTGGATTGAGCCTCACCCCGGCCTCCGGCAATCTACCCGCCTGACATGAATTTCAAGCTTTCTACGCTGGCCCTCGTGCTGGGCCTGATGGGCGCCGTGCCGCAGGCTTACGGGCTCTTGAACCCCAAAGGGCTGGCCGCGAAGGCGCGCCAGTTTCCGCGCCACATTCCTGCGGGCGTGGCGCTGATGGTGCTGGGCACCGCCTGGTTCCTCTACAACCTGAGTCTGGAATCCATCGCCGACTTCGCCGCCTTCAAGCCGCACATGATGATCGCCTTTGCCGCCATCGGGCTGGGCACGTGCATCTTTGTGCATGACTTTCTCGCGGTGCGCGGACTGGCGGTTGTGTTTCTGTTGCTGGCCAAGCTCATGGTGGACACGGGCCGGCCGCACCTCACAGATTCACCCTGGGTGCTGGTGATTCAGGGCTGGGCTTACGTTTTCGTGGTGGCGGGCATCTGGCTGACGGTTTCTCCGTGGCGGCTGCGCGACTGGATCCAGTGGAACACCGCCACCGAGGGCCGCACCCGGATCGGTTGCGGGTTGCGCCTGGGCTTCTGTCTGTTCGTTGCGGCACTGGGACTGACGGCGTTCCACAACTTCTGACCCCGTGCATGCGTGTCACCCGGGGTCGCATTCTCGTCATTCGCGGCGGTGCCATCGGCGATTTCATTCTGACGCTGCCGGCCATGGCTGCGCTTCGCGGGCAATTTCCCGAAGCGCATCTCGAAGTTCTTGGCTATCCCCACATCGCGCAACTGGCGCAATACGGCGGCCTGGTGGATCGCGTTCAACCCATTGAAGCGCGCGGCCTGGCGGGTTTTTTCGCGCGGCGCGGCGTGCTGGATCCGGCGACCGCGGATTACTTTGCGCGTTTTGACATCATCGTCAGCTACCTGTTTGACCCCGACGACATCTTCAGAACGAACGTGGCGGCGTGCTCGCGGGCCCAATTCCTCCAGGGGCCTCACCGGCCGAAGGAAAGCGGGCAGGAGCACGCGACGAAGGTTTATCTCAAGCCGCTCGAACGGCTGGCGATTTTCGATGCCGATCCGGTTCCCCGGCTGATCAAACAAACGGTCGCGGCGGCCGGAAATGCATGTGAACGCGGTTTAATCGCGGCGCATCCGGGCAGCGGGAGCGAACGGAAAAACTGGCCGGAGGCCAGTTGGGAGGCGTTGCTGGCGCGCGTGCTGGCGGAAAGTCCAAATGACGTGCTGCTGGTGGGCGGCGAAGCGGAAGGCGACCGTTTGGAGCGGCTGGCGGCGCGGCTTTCCACGCCGCGCGTCCGGCTGGCGCGCAGTCTGCCGCTCGCCGAACTGGCGGGGCTGTTGCGGTTCTGTGCCGCGTTTGTCGGCCACGATTCCGGCATCACGCATCTGGCGGCCGCGCTGGCGGTGCCCACGCTCGCGCTTTGGGGGCACACCACCGAGGCCGTCTGGCGGCCGCAGGGAAAGCGCGTCATCATTGCCCGCGCGGAAGGCGGTCTGGCGAGGTTGCCGGTGGAACAGGTTTGGCAGGCGCTGGGCGTGCTGTTGCAGGGTGCGGCCGTATAAGTTTTGGGGTGGGCGGACTATTCGGTGGCGAGCCAGCCCTCGCGCTCGGCCTTGCGCTCGATGTAACGCGGGTGTGATTCCAGGTTGAGCGACATGTAGATGTGGTGGATGCCATTGGTGAAACCGGCACTCTTGAAGAAGTGGATGGCCTTCTCGTTGTTCACGTCGGTGTCCACCAACATCATGCGTGCGCCGTCCTCAATGAAACGCTCCGTGAGCCGGTTTACCAGGCGGTCGCCAATGCCGCGACGCTTATGTCGCCGCGCGACGCCGAGCCAGAGCAGCCAGCCGTAGCGCCATGCGTTGCGCGGTTTTTTCATCATCATGCCCAGCGCAAAGCCAACCACACGCTTGTTGGCTTCCGCGACGAGGCAGTATTCGCCATGTGATTCGTAGAGATCCACGAGTTCATACTCGTCCCACGAGCGGTATAACGTGGGCCAGCGTTCGGCCGTGAAGAGTTTGCCGCCCAGATGGAACACTGGTTCGATGTCGCCCAGCGCCATTTCACGGATCTCAATGGGCGCTGCATTCGCAGCGTCGTTCGATTTCATAGCATCCCAATCTCTAAAAAGCTCAAAAAAGTGGCGCGTTTCCGGCGCTTGTCACCATGGTAGGCGGATGGGCAGGTCGCAACCCAGCAGGGAGAAAATTCAGGCCAGCCGCCCAAAAACTCAACGCAAATCACGGAGTCGTGACGCCCTTGGCTGCGCGCCCGACCACCATCATTTGGGAAGCACCGTTTCCGGCGGCGGCGCGACAATTATTTCAATACCTTTGGTTTGAATGACTTCCAGTAAATCATTCGGCGGGACGGCATCCGTGACGATGGCGTGCACGGCGCTCAGTTCACACAGGGGGATCATTGATTTGCGGCCGAATTTGGTGTGGTCCAGGCAGAGAATGACCTTCTGCGCGCCGCGAATCATCTGGTGCTGGATGTCAATTAACAGCGCATGGGAGTTCGTAATGCCTTCGGGCGTAATGCCACCCGCACCCATGATCGCCACATCCGTGTGAATCTTGCCAAATGTCTCAACCGCAAGCGGCCCCACCAAAACGCCCAATCGCGGGTAGATAATCCCTCCGCTGACAACGACTTCCACCCGGCTGGCTGAGGCAAATAGGTTCGCAACCGGCAGTGAATTGGTGACGACCATCTGCACCTTGTCCACCAAATGGCGCGCGACGTGGAAGGCCGTCGTGCCCGCGTCCACAATGACGCTCTGATTCGGCTGAATCAGCGCCGCGGCGGCCCGGCCGATGGCCTCTTTCTCATTCAGTTGATGCGTATCACGGGCGGAAAAAGCGAATTCATCCGTGGGCGGACTGACAATGCGGGCTCCGCCGTGGGTTCGCTTAACGTTACCGTTCGTTTCAAGGGCGGTTAAATCACGGCGAACTGTCGAAACCGAGGCCCCAACATGGGCAGAAAGCTCCTCCAACGAGGCGAATTCCGCCTTTTGCAGGTATTCCTCAATGCGCTTTTGACGCTCGTCTGCCGACATTGAGTGTGTTTGTGATAGATTTTGGAAGATATTGCAAGAAATTTGTTGACCGAATTATCAAAACTCGTCAAAGTCGCGCCCACAATTATGGCCACGGCACCAGCACAGCTTCCGCATCGCGCGGTGATTGAGCACATGGTTCGGCAGTCGGTTTACGCTCGACTCGGCAAGCCTTTGCCGCGCATGGCGCAGGCCCCCAGTCCGCTCGTGGTGAACGTCAGCGCGCGCCATTGCCATCTCACGCCCGAAGCAGTGGAGATCCTTTTCGGCAAAGGCCACAAGCTCACCGTTCACAAGTGGCTCTACATGGATGGCCAATTCGCCGCGAAGGAAACGGTGACCCTCATCGGCCCGCGCAGCCGTGTGATTTCCAATCTCCGCATTCTCGGCCCGTGCCGGAATCTCAATCAGGTCGAACTTGCTTACACCGACGCCGTCGCGCTCGGCTTTGATATTCCACTCCGCATGTCCGGCGACATCAAGGGCACTCCCGGCTGCATGTTGATGGGGCCGGCGGGTTTCTTCGCGATGGAGCAGGGCGTGATTCGCGCGATGCGCCACGTTCACATGCACCAAACCGATGCGGAATTTTACGGTGTGAAAGCCGGCGACCATATGAAGCTGAAGATCGGCGGCCCGTGCGGGTTGACGCTCGACAAAATGGTCTGCCGCGTGGACCCGAGCTTCAAATTGGAAGTTCACATTGATACGGACGAGGGTAATGCGTGCAACCTCCAGCTCGAAACGCCGTGCGAACTTGCGAAGTGATTTTCCCATCAACTATCAACCAAGAACCATCAACTAATAATTTATGAGCGAAGCCATCGGAATGATTGAAACGAAGGGCTACACCGGAAGCATCGAAGCAACCGATGCCATGGCCAAAGCCGCGAACATCACCATCAGCAAGACGATTCCCATCGGGGGTGGTCTCATTACCGTCATCTGCCGCGGGGACGTCGCGAGCGTCAAAGCCGCTGTGGACGCGGGCGCGAAAGCTGCCAGCAAAGTCGGCGAACTCGTCGCCAGCCACGTCATCGCCCGTCCGCACGAAGACCTGGCGAAGGGTTTCCTCGGCGAAGCCGCCGTGAAGAAGTAACGCCATCAACTGCCAAACAAGAACCTCAACAATTTTATGGCTCAACAAGCAATTGGAATGATCGAATGCAAGGGACTCTGCGCCCTGTTCGAAGCCACGGATGCCGCCCTCAAGGCCGCAAACGTCACGTTCACGGGCTGGGAGAAGATCGGCAGCGGTTACTGCACCGTGTTCTTCCGCGGCGACGTCGCCAGCGTGAAGGCTGCGACGGATGCCGGCGCTGCGGCGGCCGCAACAGTGGGTTCCGTCGTCGCTGTCCAGGTGATTCCACGTCCGCACGACGACCTGGCCGGTCTCGGCAAGTGGCTGGCCTGATCAGGAGCTAGGAGTCAGGAGATAGAAGTTAGAACGGCCGAAGCAAATTCTAACTCCGAGCTTCCAACTTCTATCTACCAGAATGAAAATCCTCGTCGCCAATCTCGGTTCCACGTCGCTCAAGTGGCGGCTGTTCGATTTCTCGAACGGCGCCGAGCGCCTGCTCCACAAGGGCGGGTTTGAGCGCGTGACCGATTATCCCAAGGCGATCGAGGACTGCCTCGCGCAGTTGAAGGAGGCGGGCGCCATCAGCAGCGAACGCGAACTCGCCGCCGTCGGTTTCAAGACGGTGCTGGCGAAAGGCGTCAGTGGCTGCGTCCGGCTCGACGAACGCGTGTTGCAGGCCATGACCGATTACATCGGGCTCGCGCCCGCGCACAATCCGCCTTACATCACGGGCATCCGGCTCTTCGCTCAACGGATGCCGGACGTGCCGCGCGTCGGGTTGTTTGAGACGGCGTTCTATCAATTCGCGCCCGAGGCCAACATGCGTTACGCCGTGCCACAGTCGTGGCACGACATCGGCGTGCGACGCTACGGCTTCCACGGCGCGAGCCACAAGTTCATCGCCGAGCGCTCGGCGGAATTGCTCGGTCGCAACGACATCGCGGAGCGCGCGCGTCGACTCTATCTCGACGGCGTGAAAACTTCGGTAAACGGCGCGAACGTGCGCATCATCTCCTGCCACCTCGGCGGCAGCTCCAGCGTGACGGGCATCCTGAACGGCGCGGGCATCGGCACCAGCATGGGGCTCAGCCCGCAATCCGGCTTGCCGCAGAACAATCGCGTCGGCGATCTCGATGCCGAGGCATTGCCTTACGCCGTGAAGACGCTCGGCATAAGCATCGAGGAAGCGCAACGCCAGCTCTCGAAGGAAGGCGGCTTGAAGGGCTTGAGCGGCGTGTCCAACGACATCCGTGACATCAGCGCCGCGGCGGAGCAGGGCAATGCGAACGCGAAGCTAGCGCTCGACGTGCTCGTGGCCAGCGCGCGGCACTGGGTCGGCAGCTACTTTTTTCAGTTGAACGGTGCGGATGCCATCGTGTTCACCGCGGGGATTGGTGAAAACCGCGCCGACCTGCGCGCCGCCATCTGCGCAAACCTCGACAATCTCGGCGTCATCATTGACCCGGCGAAGAACGCCGCAGTGAAGGCGACTGAAGCTGTCATCAGCGCGGACAACTCGAAAGTGAAAGTGCTCGTGATCCCAACGAACGAAGAACTCGTCGTCGCCCGCGAGACCAAGCGCCTGCTCGAAGCGGCAAAGAACTGATTTTTCCCTCAACCATCAACCTAGAATCATCAACAAATTTATGGCACAACAAGCAATCGGTATGATCGAAACACGCGGCCTCGTCGCCCTCGTCGAGGGGACGGACGCGATGCTCAAGGCGGCGAACGTCCAGCTCGTCGGCCCCATGACCCAGGTCGGCAACGCGCTCGTCACGGCGTGCGTCGTCGGCGACGTCGCGGCAGTGAAGGCCGCGGTTGACGCCGGCGCGCAGGCGGTCAGGTCCATCAAGGGCGAGATCGTCAGCGTCCACGTTATTGCGCGTCCGCACGAAGACGTCGAAGCAGTGTTGCCCAAGAAAAAATAGTTAGAAGCGAGAAGCTGGAAGTTGGAATGGCACGCGAGTGCCAGCCTTCTGGCTCCTATCTCCTAACTTCTAACTTCAAACTCCTAACTTTATGTTCCTCGCCAAAGTCGAAGGCTCGGTGGTTGCCACCAAGAAAGAGGGCACGATGCTCGGACGCAAGCTCCTGCTCGTCCGGCCTCAACTGGTGGATGATAAAGATCCGACCAAGTTCAAGAACGGTCAAAACACCATCGTGGCCGTGGACACCGTGGGCGCCGGCCTGGGCGAGTTGGTGATGTTCTGCCAGGGCAGTTCCGCCCGTCTGTCCGCCGGCCTCAAGGATTGCCCCGTGGACGCCGTCATCATCGGCATCGTGGACACCGTGGACGTGCTGGGGAAAGTCATCTACAACGCGCGCACCGGCGCCTGACGCAACTTAACTCTCGATGAGCCAGATCAACGAAACCCTGATCCGCGATGTGGTTGCGGACGTAATGAACCGCTTGGGCGGCTCTGCTCCCGCGCCGACCGCGAGGCCCGCCGCGCCCGCAACGAACGCCACCTGCGGTTGCCACGTGCCCCCCGCCGTCACACCCGCGCCGTCGAGTGGCGGACGCAAGTTCGGTGTGTTTCAAGACGCGAACGAAGCTTGTGCCGCGGCGCATGAAGCGTTTCTGCAATTGCGCGAGAAGGGAATGGAAGGTCGTTCCAAGATCGTTGATATCATCAAGAAGATGGCGGACGCCTACGCCGACGAGTGGGGCCGCATTGAATATCAGGAGACAAAGATCGGCCGCCTCGACCACAAGATCGCGAAGCTGAAGATCATCAAGCTTGTGCCCGGTGTGGAATGGATCCGCCCCGACGGGCGCAGCGGTGACCACGGCATCACGATGGAGGAATACACTCCGTTCGGCGTCGTGGGTGCAGTCACGCCCAGCACGCATTCTGTGCCGACGATGAGCGGCAACATCGTGAACATCGTCGCGGCGGGGAATGCCGTCGTGTTCAACGCGCATCCGAGCGCGGCGAAGTGCGCCGCCATCGCGCTGCGCGCCTACAACGAAGCCATTTTCCGCGAGACCGGCATCGAGAGCATCGCGTGCATGGTCGAGAAGCCGACGCTCGATTCCTTCAACGTCATCTGCAAACACGAAGTCGTCCGCCTGTTGCTCATCACCGGCGGACCCGCCGTGGTGAAAGCCGCGATGCTCACCGGCAAACGCGCCATCTGCGCTGGCCCTGGCAATCCACCCGTGCTCGTGGACGACACATGCGATTTGAAGCGCGCAGCGAAGGCGATCATCGCGGGCGCGAGTTTCGACAACAATCTTCTCTGCATCGGCGAGAAGCAGGTCTTCGTGCTCGACCACATCGCGGACAAGTTGATGGCCGAGATGGCGAACGCGGGCGCGCTCAAGTTGAACGGCGGCCAGATCGAGCGTTTGACTAAGTCGGCGTTCACCTTCGATGAAGCCGAGGCGGGAGGCTGTGCCCGCGCTCATGTGCATAAAGATTTTGTCGGCAAAGATCCTGCCGTCCTGGCGCAAGCCGCGGGCGTGAATCTGCCGGTAGGCACCGAGTTGCTCTTTGGTGAGACTGACCTGATGCATCCCTATGTGCAGGAAGAGCAGATGATGCCGTTCCTGCCCATCGTGCGCGTGAAAGACATTGCGCAGGGCATCCAATTCGCGAAGCAATCCGAGCACGAGTATCGCCACACGTCCATTATCCACTCGCACAACGTTGAGCACATGACCGCGATGGCGCGGGCGATGGATACCACGTTGTTCATCAAGAACGGTCCGAGCATGGCCGGTCTAGGCCTCGGCGGCGAAGGTTACCTGAGTTATTCCATCGCCACGCCGACCGGCGAAGGCGTTACGAACCCAAAGACCTTTACGCGCGTCCGCCGCTGCGTAATGGTGGACAATTTACGGATTTACTAAGCATGCTCCTCGCACGCGTCGAAGGCAATGTGGTTGCGACTCGGAAGCATCCGAGCTTCGACGGCTGGCGCTTGGTGATTTGCCAGCCCATTAACAACGCGGGCGAACCCGAAGGCGCGCCGCAGGTGGCGATTGATTCCCATGGCGCCGGCATGCATCAGCGCGTGGTGATTTCGTCGGATGGAATGGCCGCGCGCAAAGCGGTGGGCGACGACAAAAGCCCGGCACGTTGGCTGGTCATCGGCGTGGTGGACGAGAAAGAGCCGGGGGTGCCGGTATGAAGCTGGGCGCGGTCATTGGTCGCGTGACGTTCAGCAAGCTCGACCCGCAATTAGTGGGCGGGCGCTTCCTAATCGTGAGCCCGTTCACGCGCGACCATTACCAGCAGGGCAGCGAGACGCCGCCCGGCTTGAGTAAGGATCCGAGCCTCGTCGTTTACGACTCGCTTGGCGGCGGGGTCGGCCAGACGATTGGATACGTCGAAGGGCGCGAAGCTGCGCAGCCGTTCGCCACGTCGCCACCGATTGACGCCATCAACGCGGCGTTGGTGGACGAAATTTTTTACAATCCATTCCGGAAGGAGTGAGGAGCGAGAAGCTGGGAGCGAGCATGGGAACTCCAGCACGAAAGTTTCAAGATCTTTTGGTGTGGCAAAGGGCGCATGCGCTGGTGTTGAGCGTATACCAAATGACACGCGGATTCCCTCCCCGAAGAGCGGTTTGGGTTGAGTTCACAATTGCGCCGGGCGGTGGTGTCCGTGCCGGCCAACATCGCCGAAGGTTTTCGGAAGCGGGGCACAGCGGACAAAGCGCGGTTCATGAACATCGCGCAAGGGTCTTTGGACGAAGTGCAGTATTATTTGATACTGACGCAGGATTTGAAATATGCCGATTGTAGCAAACTGCTCTCGGATTACGAGGAAGTCAGCAAAATGTTAAATGCTTACGAGCGGGCGATTCTATCTTCTCGCTCCTAGATGCTCGATACTATGAATAAAGTCATCACAGCCCGGGACGTTGAGGAACTGATTCAGAAGGGCGGCTCGCTAAGTTCACTGCCGGGCGACGCGATCATCACGCCGTCGGCCCGTGACCTGATCCGTGATTTGGAAAACAAGGCCGCGTCCACCGGTGGCAACGGCGAGCCTGCCGCAGCCAAAGCGCCGAATGGCGATGTGGCCTACGTGGCCGGCGCGCACCTTGCTCCTCCGCCGGTGAAGTTGAATTCCAAGTCGCCGAAGCGTGAGTTGGAGGCGTTCTTCAACTCGGCTTACGCACACAGTCTGAAGGTTCAGATTTGCGAGATGGGCAAGCGTCTTTGGGCGCGCGAATACGTGGACGGCAACGGCGGCAACATGGCCATCCGTGTCGGCGAAGACATCGCCATCTGCACGCCCACGCTCGTCAGCAAAGGCTCGCTCAAGCCGGAGGACATGTGCCTCGTGGATTTCGAGGGCACGCAACTGCTTGGCACAAAGAAGCGCACCAGCGAAATCCTGATGCACCTGCAGATGATGAAGCGCCAGCCCAATGCGGTTGCCACGTGCCACTGTCATCCGCCCTACGCCACGGCGTTCGCCATCGTCGGCGAGGCGCCGCCCACGTGCATGCTGCCGGAGTATGAAGTCTTTTGCTCCGTCGGTGTCGCACCGTATCGCACGCCCGGTTCGCCGGAGATGGGCAAGCTCGTCGCCGAGTTGACCGACCAATACAACACCATCCTCATGGCCAATCACGGCGTCGTGACGTGGTCGCACAACAATATCGAGGAAGCTTACTGGCGGATGGAAATCATCGAGGCCTACTGCCGCACGATCGTCGTTGCGGCGCAACTCGGGAAGCCCATCAACACCTTCACGGGCCGGCAGATGAAGGACATTTTAAACATCAAGAAGAGCCTCGGTTACGTGGATCCACGCTACAACATGAAGGAGTGCGAGCTCTGCGACACGGGTGACTGGCGTCCGGGCGCAACCTGTGCTGTGCCGCCGCATTCTGATGTTTCCGGCCCCGCGCCCGATCCTGATGCGGAGAAACTGGTGCAGGCCATTACTGACCAAATCCTTGCCAAGGGCGGGTGATGCCTGCTAAAGCGGCAGGTGCCACATGCAGCCGTTACAGCATCTGTTCGACAACAACCGGGCTTGGTCCGAGGGCATTCGTGCCGACAGACCCGATTTTTTCAAGAAGCTGTCGCTTCAGCAATCGCCGGAATATCTCTGGATCGGCTGTTCGGACAGCCGGGTTCCGGCCAACGAAATCGTGGGCCTTCTGCCGGGGGAAATCTTTGTGCATCGCAACATTGCAAATGTCGTGGTGCATGCCGATTTGAACTGCCTTTCCTGCATTCAATACGCCGTTGAAGTGTTGCGGGTGAAGCACATCATCGTGGTGGGGCACTACGGCTGCGGTGGCGTGCAGGCCGCTTACGAGAACCTCAAGTTTGGCCTGGTGGACAACTGGCTGCGGCACGTGCAGGACGTCATGCAGAAGCACGCTGAATTGCTGGACCGCCTGCCGGCGGAGCAGCGGGTGGCGCGCTTGTGTGAGCTGAATGTGATTGAGCAGGCGCTGAACGTGACGCAGACCACGGTGGTGCGCAGCGCGTGGGAGCGCGGGCAGCCGCTGACCGTGCACGGCTGGGTTTACAGTCTGCGGGACGGGCTGGTGCGTGATCTTCATGTCAGCGCCTCAAATGTGGAGAGAAGTTTTACCGTCAACGCCCGGGCCTTGCAATAAGCCCGGCCGGCGTCGGCAGAACATTGGCTCCGTCGGGTGGAATGAGGCTCGACTTCAATGCTTTCCCCCTTAATTTGGCCCGAAGCTGACAGCTGGCATCAGTATTGCCATCGCAGCGGACGTAAATCACGGGCATCCGATGAAAAAAATCCTGGTCATTGATGACGAAGAATGGTTGCGCGACATGGTCAAGATGGCCTTGGTCGAGCGCGGCTATGAGGTCATTGAAGCGGATAACGGCACGACCGGCATCGAAATCGCGCGGCGAGATTTGCCGGATCTCATCCTCTGTGACGTGCGCATGGAGCGGGTGGACGGCTACCTGACCCTCTCCACCCTGCGCAACGAACCGGCCACGGCGTCCATTCCCTTCATTCTCATCACCGGCATGGCCGACACTGCCGGCATGCGGCACGGCATGGAACTCGGCGCCGACGATTATCTGCCCAAGCCCTTTACGTTGGACGCCCTGTATGCCGCCGTGGAAGCCCGGCTCAAAAAGGCGCAGGCGACCCGGGAGGAGGCGGAAAAGAAGCTTTCCGATTTGCGGGACAACATCAGCCTGATGTTGCCACACGAAATGCGCACGCCGTTGAACGGCATTCTCGGTTTTGGCGAATTGTTGCAACTTTCCGCGGACTCGCTGACCCCCGCGGAGATCAGCGAGATGGGGCAGACCATTTACGAATCCGGCAAGCGCCTGGAGCGGCTGATCGACAATTTTCTCGTTTACGTGCAATTGGAAATCGCGGCCGCCGATCCCGACAAGGCCGCCGCCCTGCGGGGCAAGGTGACGCCGGTCGCGCGGCAGATTGTCGAGGAAAAGGCGCGCGCGACGGCCGCCGCCGCGGGCCGGAATGCCGATCTGCAATTGGAGCTTGCTGGAGTTTCCATGCCGATCGCGGAGGATTATCTGGCCAAGATGACCGAGGAGCTGCTGCAAAATGCCTTCAAGTTTTCCAAGCCAGGTTCGCCGGTGAAGGTGACGTTGGCCGCCTCGCCCACCAGCGTGTCATTGGCAATCAACGACCGCGGGCGCGGCCTGACGTCCGACCAGATCGCCCGCATCGGCGCTTACATGCAGTTCAATCGCCGGTCGCAGGAACAGCAGGGCGCCGGCTTGGGGCTCATCATTACAAAGCGCATCACCGAACTGCACGGCGGCACGCTGACGCTGGCCAGCAATGCGGAAGAGGGGACCACGGTGACGGTCAAACTTCCGCCGCCCGGCTAAAACAGCGGCAGTCGGGGGTAGAGCCAGGTCAGCCCGCGCTGGATGAATTCGGCGGCGACAAAGACCAGAGCAATGCCCACCAGTGGCGTGAAGTCTGCCATGCCGATGCGCGGAGTCCAGCCCAGCGGCTGCAGGAGTCGACGCGCCGTGGTGTTGATGAAGCCCCAGACCGGGTGATTGCCGAAGTAAATGTAATTGTTCAGCAGATGAAGCACCAGCACGGCCCCGATGAGGTGTTTCCAGGGCGGATAAGTGCTCAAGCTCAGCACACCCGCTTGTTGCAGCAACAGTGACCAGGTTTGCGCCCGGGGAACGATGCCCATCCGGGCCAGGAACGGTTCGCAGGCCAGCCACGCCAGTCCGGCGGCCAGCGCGGGGAGCAGCACTTTCAGCCACGCCGGCCAGCCGTGGATCGCACCCAGTTGGATGCGCAGGAACCGCACACAGGGTTCGGCATCCGCGTCGCGACCATGAACGACCGAAAGCAGAATTAGCATGCCGTAAAACAGGAGCAGCGTGCTGGCAAAGCTGCCCACGGAAAAAAGCATCATTCGCCACAGCAGATCACTGCGGAACGCAATCGTGATGGCTCCCAGATTGATTCCCGGCGTCCACTCCAATGCCTCGCCCAGCCACCAGTAAAAAAGACCGCGGAGGAACAGCAACGCGAAGAGCGCCACCAAGGAGGCGATGCTCATGAAGGAGCGGCTCAACTTGGAGTGACGGTTGGCTGACCGTAACGTGCCGGTCAGCGTGGCCGGCCGGCGCTGGCTGAGGGGATCAAAGGGGACGTAACGCCAGCTCACCCAGAGGAGCAGCCCCGCCAGATTCAGAATGAAGTCGAGCAGGGACATGCTTGGGCGAAGTTAAACGGTTTACTCAGTGAAAGCTCAAACAGGCGCAGATGGTGCACTGCCCTTTAACCATTTAACAATTCAACCATCCAACTCGTCCGCCCTCACATCATCTTCAACAATGTGTCCGCCATGTCGCTCGGCGTGGTGGCGACGCCAATGCCAGCGGCCTTGAATGCGGCGATCTTCGCTTCCGCTGTTCCCTTGCCACCGCTGACGATGGCGCCCGCATGACCCATGCGGCGTCCGGGAGGGGCGGTCGCACCCGCGATGAAGCCGGCGACCGGTTTGGTGCCGTTCTGCTTGATCCATTCGGCCGCTTCTTCTTCCGCGCTGCCGCCGATTTCGCCGATCATGATGATGCCGGTCGTTTCCGGGTCGGCCATGAAGAGTTTGATGACATCGAGGTGCGATGTGCCGTTGACGGGGTCGCCGCCGATGCCCACGCAGGTGCTCTGGCCAACACCACGCGAGGTGAGCTGCCACACGGCCTCGTAGGTCAACGTGCCGGAGCGCGAGACGACGCCGATGTTGCCTTGCTTGTGGATGTAGCCGGGCGCGATGCCAATACGGCAGCCGCCGTGCGAATCCTTGCCCGTGCCGGGCGTGACGATGCCCGGGCAGTTCGGGCCGATGAGGCGCGTCTTGCTGCCGGCCATGCCCTGCTTGGCGCGGATCATGTCGCGAACGGGAATGCCTTCCGTGATGGCGACGACGAGATCAAGGCCAGCATCCACGCCTTCGAGAATCGCGTCGGCCGCGAAGGCGGGCGGAACGAACACAGCACTTGCCGTGGCACCGGTCTGCTTCACCGCATCGGCGACGGTGTCGAAGATGGGCACCTTGACGCCGTTGTGCTCGAAGACTTGCCCGCCTTTGCCGGGCGTGACGCCTGCGACGACGGCAGAGCCGTATTCGATGGAGAGTTTGGCGTGGCGCGCACCGAATTCGCCGGTGATGCCTTGCACGAGAACTTTGGTGTCGGGTTTAACGAGGATGGCCATGGGAAATTTATGATTTCGGATTTGGGATTTATGATTGCTTCCGCTTGTGGATGCACAGCGTGTTGCCGTCGGGGTCGAAGGCCATCGCCATGTGGCACACGGGGGTTTCCATCGGTTCCATGCGGAACTTCACGTTATGCTGCTTGAGCGTGGCGATGGCGGCATCAAAATCTTCAACCTCCAGCGCAACCGAGCAGCCGTCCGGGCCGGGCTTGAACATCCCGGGCGCGCAGCCAATGGCCAGTGCACCGGGACCGATTTCGTATTCGGCCCACTGCGGACCGCCGGGCTCGCCGTAATGACTGGTGGGTTTCAGCCCCAGCACGCCCTCATAAAATTCGCGGGCGCGCTTCATGTCTGTGACGGCATAACAGCTGAAGGCAATTTCTTTGATTTTCATACGACTTCTTCCCGGTCACCAGAGTTGCGACAGAAATGAGAGCAGGCGGCGGGGTGCGGCGGCAAGCTTCAGCGCGTTGGTGCGGCGATGCTGCTGCGCGAGTTTAACCTGCTCTGCCTGTTTCACGACTTCCGTCTGGATTTCCACCAGGCGCCTCAACTGCTCAACGGTCATGTTGCCGTCGTGCAGGGGCTGATCGCCCGGTCTTGTTGGAACACCCGGATTCACCCAGCGATTTACTTCACCGCTTTAACCACCTTCTGCGCCGCGTCGGCCATCGAGTCGCCGCTGATGATGGTCAGGCCGGATTCAGCCAGCGTCTTCTTGCCGGCGGCGACGTTGTTGCCCTCGAGGCGCACGACGAGCGGGAGCTTCAAGCCCGTTTCCTTGACGGCCGCGACGATGCCGGTGGCGATGACGTTGCAATCCATGATGCCGCCAAAGATGTTCACGAAGATGGCCTTCACGCTCGGGTCGGTGAGAATGATCTTGAACGCCGCCGTGACCTGGTCTTTGCTCGCGCCGCCGCCGACGTCGAGGAAGTTGGCCGGGCTGGCGCCGAAGTGCTGAATGATGTCCATCGTGGCCATCGCAAGGCCGGCGCCGTTGACGAGGCAGGCGATGGAACCGTCGAGCTTGATGTAATTCAGGTTGAACTTGCTCGCCTCGATTTCCAGCGGCGATTCCTCGGCCAGGTCGCGCATCTCCTGGATGTCCTTGTGGCGGTAAAGCGCGTTGTCGTCGAGACCGATCTTGGCGTCCACGGCGATGATCTTCTCCTTACCATCGGGACCGATGCAGATGCAAAGGGGATTGATCTCGACGAGCGAGGCGTCGCATTCCCACCACGTCTTGTAAACACCGGCGATGAGCTTGGCGCACTGACTGGCGAGGTCGCCCTTGAGCCCGAGCGCAGCGGCGATCTTGCGGCCCTGCCACGCTTGGAAGCCCATCAGCGGGTCCACGTGTTCCTTGACGATTTTCTCGGGATGCTTTTCCGCCACTTCCTCGATGTCCATGCCGCCTTCGGTGCTCGCCATGATGAGCGGCTGGCTTACGGCGCGGTCGAGGAGGACGGCGAGGTAGAATTCCTTTTTGATGTCCTCGGCGGCAGCAACGAGAATGGTGCCCACTACACGACCATCAGGCCCGGTCTGCTTCGTGATGAGCGTCTTGCCGAGCATGTTCTCGGCAAAGTTCACCGTGTCGGCGACGGATTTGGCGAGCTTCACGCCGCCCTGGAAGCCGTGCTTGAAGGTGCCTTTGCCGCGTCCGCCGGCGTGGATTTGCGACTTGATGACGGCGAGCTTGTGGCCCGCGGCGAACAGCTTTTCCGCGGCGGCTTTGGCTTCATCGACGGTCTTGCACGGCGAACCGGCGGGGACGGCGACGCCGTATTGGGCGAGGAGTTGCTTGGCTTGATACTCGTGGATGTTCATCGGAATTTCTTTGGCAAATGCGTTGCCCGCCGCGTGGAACGCGAGCGGAGGGTGACCCGGAGGAGCCGCTTATTTGCGGTCCCGAAGGGGCACGTAGTGGTTCAAGGTCGGACCGGTGTAAATCTGGCGGGGCCGGTTGATGCGCGAGCCGGAATCTTCCATCACTTCCTTGAAGTTCGCGATCCAGCCCGGCATGCGCCCGATGGCAAACAGCACGGTGAACATTTCCACCGGAATCTTGAGGGCGCGCATGATGATGCCGCTGTAGAAGTCCACATTCGGATACAGCTTGCGCTCGACGAAGTAAGACTCCTGGAGTGCGGCCTCCTCGAGTTTCTTGGCGATGTCCAGCAGCGGGTCGGAAATCTTCAAGGTTTCCAGCAGGTTGTCGCAGGCGCGCTTGATGATTTTCGCGCGGGGATCGTAATTCTTGTAAACCCGGTGACCGAAGCCCATCAGGCGTTTGCCGCTGTTTTTGTCCTTCGCCGCGGTGATGAATTTGGAGCCGTCATCGCCGGACTTGTGGATGTCCTCGAGCATTTCGAGCACGGCCTGGTTGGCACCGCCGTGCAGCGGCCCCCAGAGGGCACACACGCCTGCGGCGGCACTGGCAAACAGGTTTGCGCGGCTGGAAGCCACCATGCGCACGGTCGAGGTGGAGCAGTTTTGTTCGTGATCTGCGTGCAGCAGGAAAATCAGGTCGAGCGCCTTGACCGCGGCCGGATCGAGTTCGAAATCCTTCAGCGGATGCGAGAACATCATGTGCAGGAAATTCGCCGTGTATTTGTAGTCCGGCTTGGCGTAGATGATGGGCAGGCCGCGTGACGTGCGATACGCAAACGCCGCAATGGTCCGCACCTGTGAAATGAGCCGGGCCGCCTGCAGGTCGAAGGACGCCTTCATCTCAGACGTCAGCAGTTCCGGATAAAAACAACTGGCCGCGTTGATCATGGACGACAGGATGGCCATCGGATGGGCGTTGGCGGGAAACGCCTCGAACTGCTGCTTCATGTCCTCGTGCAGCATCGAATTTTCCGTCAGCAGTTCGGAGAACCGGCGCAGCTCGGCTGGTGAGGGCAGGTGCCCCCAGATGATCAGGAACGCCGCCTCGATGAAGGAGCTCTTCTCGGCCACCTCCTCAATCGGGATGCCGCGATAGCGCAGGATGCCCTGCTCGCCGTCAATGAACGTAATCGCGCTTTTGCAGGAACCGGTGTTGCCATAGCCGTCATCCAAGGTGATGTAACCCGTCTGTGCGCGCAGCTGCGAGATGTCGATGCCGCGCTCCTGTTCACTGCCTTCGACCACCGGGAATTGATAGGTCTTGTCTTCGATCTTCAGTTCAACTGTTTTTGCCATGGTGATTTGCTCCGGTTCGCTCCAAAACCGACAGCAGAAGCTATCCGCATCGGGCCAAGCCACGCAACAGCAAACGCCAATTTCACTTGAGCGGCGCGGGGCGCCAGCGGCACATTCCGGGCGCGTGAATTTTTTGCGGGCTTTTTTCGTATCGCTCGGATTGCTGGGGGCACTGGCGGTTGCCGCCGCGCCCGCCGCACCGCGACCGGTGGAACGCATCGCGGCCAACGGCCGCGCTTACCTGCGCGTGTCGGACTGGGCGCGCACCCACGAGTTGTCATCGAGCTGGCTGGTTCCCGGAAAAACCCTCCAGCTCGCGGGCGGCGGCAATCGCCTCTGGCTGACGTTGGATTCACCGGGAATCCGTTTCAACGACATCCGTCTTTACCTCTCCCTGCCGGTCGCGGGCCGGGACGGCGCCCTTTACCTTGCCGAACTCGACGCGGCAAGGGCGCTGGAGCCGTTGCTCAATCCGCCCCGGTTGCCGGTGGGGCGCAAGGTTCGAACCATCTGTCTGGACCCGGGCCATGGTGGTCGCGATTCCGGCAATCAGGAGGCGGGCCGGCAGGAAAAGCAATTCACCTTGTTGCTGGCGAAAGAATTACGGACCCAGCTTGCACAACGCGGATTCAAGGTCGTGATGACGCGCGGCACGGACACGTATGTGGACCTGCCGGAACGTCCGAAAGCGGCGGCCCGCGCGCACGCAGACCTGTTCGTCAGCCTGCATTTCAACGCCGTGGCCACCGGCAAGGGAGCGGTGCGCGGGGCTGAGACGTATTGCCTGACGCCTGCGGGCGCCAGTTCCACCAACGCCCGGGGCGTGGGGGCGGAGACCGGCGGCTACCCGGGCAACCGGTTCAACGCACAGAACGTGTGGCTCGCCTGCAAAATCCAATCCGCGCTGCTGGACACCTTGAAAACCGACGACCGCGGCGTGCGCCGGGCGCGGTTTGCCGTGCTGCGCGATGCGACGATGCCCGCCGTGCTGGTGGAAGCCGGGTTCATGAGCCATCCGGCCGAGGGACAGAAGATTTTCTCGACTGCGTATCGCCAACAGATGGCCCGGGCCATTGCGGACGGGATTGTAGCTTACAAAAAAACCGTGGAACGTCCGGGCTGACTACTCTGCGTCCAATTCCCACGGACCGAGGTATTGCAGGTCATCCAGCAGAATTTCCCGCGGGCCATCCGCCACGAATTCAAACGTCACCCAGTCCAAACCCGCCGGCGGCGGTTGGTGAAAGGAGTCGAACGGCACGTCCACCCGCTGCCAGTGATTCGAGATGCGCACCTCGAGTTGGCTCTCATCGCGCGCATGGTGCGGCGTAAAGGCATCCGCATGCAGGGCAAACCGCGCCGTGGCGGTGCCTTGGCGCGTCCGCAGCCAGACGCTGAACCCGCGGATGCCGTGCTGCATCACTTTCCAGCCGCGCAGCCGGGTGGTGCCGACCGAGACCGCCTTTTTGCCGGCGGGCAGCGTGAGCAACAGGGCCGCCTTGCCGTGCTTTGCCTCGCTGGTCAGTCGCAGGGACCCGGCGTCGCTGGCGAGCCGCCAACTGCCGGGCCCTTCCTCGAATCCCTCCACAAACGGCCAGAATATGCGCGTCGGTTCCGCCAGACCCAGGGCGCGGGGCAGGGTGATGCGGGGAGGCGAGAAGTTCGTCGCGCCCGCGCGTGCCGCGGCGGCGAAGTAAACGAGCGGCACATCCACATCATCCACGGGAATCCGGGCCTCCCAATTCGTATCGTGCGCGACGGCCCCGTAGCCGCGCCAGTCGCGTGCCGGCCAGTGGCCGGGCGAATCTGCACTGACAAAGAATTGCACGGCGGCATTCGTATCCAAGGCGGACGGGCTCCAGAAGATTTTCAGCCTGCCGCCGCTGGTTTCGGCCCGCAGGCTTTCGAAGTCCGGCTGACTGCTGGCCGGTGAGCCCGCGAAATCCGGCCAGGTGAACGCGTTGGTCAACCAGCCGTCCGGCGGCGGGGAGTTGGTTTCGGCGCCGGTCGACAGCATCGGCAACAACAGCCAGGCGGCCAGCCCCCGGGTGAGCCGGAGCCGGAGCCCGCGCCGGGAGGGTGGCGGGGAGACGATTCGTGGCCGGCTCGCGTGCATGCAGGAAGCGCGAGGCGGGCTATTCGGACTTGCTCTTGCCGCGGCGTCCGGCCGTGAGCACCGCGCCGGCCAGCAAGCCCGCGGCGAAGAAGCCGAAATACATGATGGCCGCGGGCTGCTTCTCAGTCCGGGACAGCAACGGCGGCAGATTCAGTTCGACCAGCTGCCGGTTGTTCATGCCCATGATGACCAGCAGCAGCAATAACGCGGCCGTGAAGGCGGTTTTGAAAATGAGTCGTGCCATGGCAACGAATGTGGTGGGACGCTACGGCAGCCCGCGCGCTTTGGCAAAGTGAAATGGGCAGGCGTCAGATCGGTCGGGGAAAAATCAAATGAGTGATGCGTGGGAGCCGGTCACGTGGGCCTTCCACTTCTCACTGATTTCACTCATTTAACTTTTCACGTTCCGGCCGCACGTGCCAAAGTTCCCGCCATGAGCATTGTCACCAAGACTGGCGACCAGGGCACCACGGCCGTGATGTATGGCCGGCGGGTCGCGAAGAGCCATCCGCGCGTGGAAGCCTACGGCACCGTGGATGAACTGAACGCCGCTTTGGGCATGGCCCGGGCCTCCGCCGCGCACAGTTTCATTCGCGACCACCTGCTCGTCATCCAGCAGGACCTGGTGATTCTCATGGGCGAACTGGCCACGGCGGTGGAGGATTTGCCCCGTTACGTGAAAGACGGCTATTCGCTGGTCACGTCGGCAATGACCCAAAAGCTTGACGCCTTGGTGCAGGAAATCGAGGCGCAGAGTCTCACCTTCAAGGGCTGGGCGACGCCGGGTGCCACGATGCATTCCGCGGCTCTGGATCTCGCCCGCACGATTTGCCGCCGCGCGGAGCGCCGCGTCTGCGCGTTGCAGGAGGCCGCGCAACTGCACAATGCGGAAATCATCATCTACCTCAACCGCCTCGCGGACCTGCTCTGGCTGATGGCGCGCTGGGTGGAAACCCACGCCGCCTCATAGCGAAACCTTGCCGGTTGAAGGCGCGCTCGCGGGGTGCCCGTTGCCGCCGCCTATTTCAACTTTTTGACGAGCACCTTGGAGTTGCGGCCGCTTTGGTCGTATTTCTCGCGGCGCGCTGGCGGGAGGTCGTCCGGCGTGCCTTCGGCGAAGCCGGCCTTGGACTGAAAATAGTTGAACGCCTGCGTCGAGAGCGCGATGAGTTCGGTGAGCCCCAGTTCGCGGGCCTTGGTTTCGATGAACTGGATGAGTTTGCGGCCAATGCCCTGGTTTTCGTGCGAGGGACTCACGTAAAGGCAGGCGAGCTCGCCCTTCTTCTGGTCGGCATGAACGTGCAGCGCGATGCAGGCCACGGTGTTCTTGTCGATCTCGAACAGGTAATAATCGCCGAGCTGCTTCTCGATGGCGGCGCGCGTCCGCTTCACCAGTTCGGTGGTTGCCACGGATGCCTTGGTCAGGTTGAGGATGCTGCGCACATCCTTTTTCATGGCCCGGCGGATTTGCTGATATTCGTTGGCGTAAATGAGCGTGCCGATGCCTTCGTTCGAAAACACTTCGGCGAGCAGGCCCTCATCCACGCGGCCGTTGATGATGTGCACGCGCGGAATGCCCGCCTTGCACGCGGCCACGGCATGGACGGCTTTGGAGAGCGTGTCCGGCGGAATGGCGTTGCGCTGCAAGGCCAGCACGCTTTCGAGTTCGCCCACGAGCATCTGGCGGATCATCTGGTCGCCGACGCGGATGCCGTCGGTGGTGGTGATGAAAATGAGCTTGGTTGCCCGGAGCGCCTCGGCGAGGGCCACCGCCACGCTGTCGGAGTTGACGCGGTAAGTGCGGCCGTCCCCGTCGAAACCGAGCGGCGGCACCACGGGAATCACCCCGCCGTCGAGCAGCTTTTGCAGCATTTCGACGTCAATGCGTTCGACCTTGCCGGTGAACAGGTGATCCACGCCCTGCAGGATGCCGAGGGGGTGGGCAATGATGGAGTTGGTGGTGACGGCCCGCAGGTCGTTGGCAGAAAGCCCCTCCAGGATTTCGTGTGTGAGCCGGTTGGCGGCGGTGAGGGCCAGCTTCAAGGTGGCGGCGTCGGTGATGCCGCCGCCATCGAGATTGGACGGGGCGACGTGCTGCTCCGCGGCCAGGGCCTTGATCTGGGCGGCGGCGCCGTGGACCATGACCACCCGGATGTTCAGCGAGCGCAGCACCGCGACGTCGAGCAGGAGGTTGGCAAAGTTTTCGTCCGTGACGACCGCGCCGTCGAGCGCGAGCACGAAGACTTTATCCCGGAAGCGCGGAATGTATTGCAGGATGCCCCGCAGGTCGGTGGGTTTCACGGTGTGCGAATCAAGTTTGCGTCAACGCGTGATAAGTAACGCGTTTGGCCCGCGAGGCAACACTATTTGCGGCGGTCAGCGGCCGAGCACTTTTCGCAGCGCGGCGAGGCAGCGCTGATTTTCCTCCGGCCGGCCGATCGAGATGCGAATCCACTCCGGGAGCTGATAGCCGCCCATCGGCCGGGTGATCACACCTTCGCGCTGCAAGGCCTCAAAAACGCGCTGCCCTTCGCCCACCTGCACGAGCAGAAAGTTGGCGGCGGAGGGAATGCAGGGCAGCGCCAGTTCACGACACGCGGCCTCGAAAAAGCGCAGGCCGGCGATGTTGTTTTCCCGGGTGCGGCGGGTGTGTTCGTCGTCGGCCAGCGCCGCCAGCGCCCCGGCCTGGGCAATGGCGTTGATGTTGAAGGGCTGCCGGATCTTCTCGAAAGCCGCAATCAATTCCGGATGCGCGACGCCATAACCGAGGCGCAGCCCGGCGAGGCCGAAGATTTTTGAAAACGTGCGCATCAGAATCACGTTCTGGCGCGCGCCCGCCCGGAGGTCGGCCACGAAATCGGCGCGTTCCGGTTCCGGCAGGAACTCGATGTAGGCTTCATCCAACGCCAGGAGCACGTCGGCGGGAACAGCATTGACGAAATCGCGCAGACTTTCCGGGCTGGCCAGCGTGCCGGTGGGATTGTTGGGATTGGCCACAAACACCACCCGGGTGGCTGGCGTGATGGCCTTGAGCATGGCCGGCAGGTCGTGCGCGTAGTGCCGCGCCGGCACGGTGATCAAATTGGCGCCGAATAGTTTGGTGACCAAAGGATAGACGGCGAAGCAGTATTGCGACACCACCACGTCGGTGCCCGGGCCCATGTAGGCGTGGCCGATGAACTCGATGATTTCGTTGGAGCCGTTGCCGAGAATCAGGTTGGCCGGCTGCACGTCCAGCTTCCGCGCCAGCGCCTGTTTCAAATAAAACGCATTGCCATCCGGATACAGGTGCAGATTGGCGAGCACCTGCTGCATGGCGGCCAGCGCCTTCGGGGAGGGCCCCAGCGGATTCTCGTTGGATGCCAGCTTGATGATGCCGGCCGCCGACAAGCCGAGTTCGCGCGCGACCTCCTCGATGGGACGGCCGGGCTGGTAAACCGGGATGTCGTTCAGCGAACGATTGACGGGGCGGGGGATGGCCATGATGCGCAACGCGGTGTTGACCGGGATTAGTGGCCCAGCAAATCGGGCGGCAGCTGGAGGCTGGGATAAAGTTTTTCGTAGGCCACCGATTGCACGCCGACGATGGCGGCCACGCCGAGGATGTCATGTGCGTTGGAACCGCGGGAAACGTCGGCTGCCGGCCGGTCAAGGCCGAGGAGGATGTTGCCGTAGGCATTGGCGCGGGCCATGTGGCGGACGAGCTTGCTGGCGATGTTGCCCGAATTGAGGTCCGGGAAAATCAACACATTGGCGCGGCCGGAAACATCGGTGTCCGACATCTTGCGGCGCGCCACTTCCGGCACAATGGCGGTGTCGGCCTGCATTTCACCATCAATCAGCATTTCGAGTTTGGCCTGCTCGGCCTTGCGTTTGGCGAGGGCGGTGGCGGCCTTGATTTTGTCGATGCTCGGGTGCGCGATGTTGCTCTTGGTGGAGAACGAGAGCATGGCCACGCGCGGTTTCACGCCCAGCAACTGCCGCGC
Source organism: Verrucomicrobiia bacterium (assembly GCA_035765895.1). Lineage (NCBI taxonomy): Bacteria > Pseudomonadati > Verrucomicrobiota > Verrucomicrobiia > Verrucomicrobiia bacterium. The sequence continues at coordinate 56,597 of DASTWL010000013.1, forward strand.
GAGCCGCGCGACCGAGACGGCGATGTCCGCCAGCTGTTCGGCGGTCGGATCCGGAATGACGTCGCAATCGCCCATGAACAGCACGCCTTTTTCGCCGATGGCCGTGTCCTCCACTTCCATGACCATGCAACTGGCGGTGGTTTTGATGCCTTCGGCCGGTTTCACGATTTGCAGCAGCGGTCGGAGCACGCTGCCGGTGAAGCCGGTGGCGCCCGAAACCATGCCGTCGGCCTGGTGCATGGCCACCATCATCGCGCCGTAGTAATTGGGCTGCATCATCGCGTCCTGCGATTCGGCCGTGCGCATGCCTTTGTAATGGCGCAGCTGGCGGAAACGTTTGGTGAAATTCTCCAGATCCTCGCTCTCGGCCGGCTTGATGATGCGGATGCCCTCCAGATTGATGCTCAATTCCGCGGCCATCTCCTTGATGCGGGAACGATCACCCAGAAGAATCGGCACCCCCAGGCGCAACGAATAGAACTGGCGCGCCGCCTGCAAAATGCGGGGCTCGTGTCCTTCCGGGAACACGATTCGTTTCGGATGACGTTGTAGCTTGTCAATAACGCTGCCAATGAAGCGCATGGGCGTTTTCTAACCGATGACAGCCCAAATCGCAAACGGCATTCCGTCGAAAGCGAATTTGTCGCACGCCTGCAAAGATGAACCGCCCAGGCAGTTCGCGGCCCGGATCAGAGCCCGCGCCGGTGATTTGAACGGCCGTCACGTGGCCGGGCAAGCGCCTGTGCGGGCGGCTCCTCCGGTCAGTGACGACGCGATTGCACCGCTGCGTCGCCGGAAAGGGGAAGTGGTCCGGTTCCCCGGGCATTTCCCGGTTGGTTGTCCATTTCCGCAACGAAAATGACCATGAACGATTCATTTTTGACCCGCCCGCCCGGGCGCGGTGGAAAATTCTCGTTGGCACCGACTTTGCTAGGTGGGCGTTGGAAGCAGGACCGATAATGCGCCTCGAAATTCCCGTTCTCGCGAAAAGAAATTCCGGCATGACGCTGACTGAAGTGGTGATGTCTTTGGGTGTTGGCGGACTCATCTTCGGTGGCGTGCTGACGGGCTACGTGCAGTCGGCCAACCAATCCGAATGGACCGCCTACAACCTGGCCGGAAATTCGATGGCGATGCAGCACCTCGAACTGGCGCGCGCCGCGAAGTGGGACACCCAGGCATCACCGCCGGTTGACAATCTCGTGTCCACGCGCTTTCCCCAAACGGTGGAACCGCTGGACGTGCCGCTTTGGGGTGCGACGCCGGTGATGGCCACGAACACGGTCACCATCAGCACGATTTCGGCAGATCCACCGCTGAAAATGATCGAAATCCAAACCGTGTGGTCGTTCCGCGGCCGCGGTTTTTACACCAACTTGACCGCCACGTATCGCGCCCCGGATCAATGAAAATCTCCCGTCAGCTCTGTTCCCGGCGGCGTCCAGCGCAACGCGCCATGACCCTGCCCGAAGTGATGGTCACCAGCGCCATTTTCACGATGGCGATGGCCGGCTTTCTCGCCGTGCACATCTTCGCCCTGCGCTACGACCAAACGGTGAAACTCAAGCTGCAGGCGTGCAATGACGCCCGCAATGTGCTGGACCGCGTGGCGGCGGACATCCGTTCGGCGGGTGTGGTGCGCGTCGGCAATGGCGACAACGCGCACTTCACGGAAGCGCCCTTCGGCCAGTTGCAGGCGGGCAATGCGCTGGAGATTTTTCCCGACAAGCAGAACACGAACAATTTCATCCGGTATTACTGCGATCCCGATGACGAGTATTTGAAACGCTACCGCAGCGGCGACGCGGAAATCGTCCTGGCCCGGTCCGTCACCAACGCCGTCGTGTTCACGTCCGAAAATGACCAGGGACAGGTGCTTACGAACAGCCTCAACAACCGCGTCATCGGCGTGACGCTGCACTTCTATCAGGACCAGTCCGGCCGGGGTTCGGGTGGCCGTGGTTTTCTTTACAACTACTACCAGATCAGCACGCGGGTGACCCGCCGCGCGCTCGAATAAACATTTTGCCGCATGAAAATCTTGCCCCGTCGCTGTCCGGAACGCGCGGCCGCCCTGTTGATCGTCATGGTGCTGGGCGCGGTGGCGCTCTTGATCCTGGCCAGCACGATGGCGTGGACCTCGACGACGGCGCGCATCGCCGACAGTTCGGTGCGGCATTCGGTGGCCGTGGCGGCGGCGGAGGCCGCCACGGAAAAGGTCATTGCCGACCTGACGACGGACTTCGCGAAGCAGGGCGCGGCCACCGTCAGCGCCAACCTGCCGAATTACCGCGTGCACATTCCCAACGGCTCGGAAAACGCCCATTGGAACCGGTATAAATTCAGCAACGGCAAGGGCGGCAACGATGCCGTCTCGCTTGAGCAGATCGAGGCGTGGGCGAACGGCACGCCGCTCATTTCGCAGTATCAAGGGATCAAGGGCTACGCGGCGACCTATCGCATCAAGGCGAACGCCACCGATCTGCTCGGGTCGCATCAGGTCATCGGCGCGGTGCAGGAGGACGTCCAACTGGCGCTGATTCCCATCTTCCAGTTCGCCATTTTTTACAACATGGATTTGGAGATCAATCCCGGCGCCGCCATGACCATCGGCGGCCGCACGCACGCCAACGCCAACATTTACCTGCAACCGGCGGCGCCCCTGACCTTCAATGGCGATGTGACGGGTTCCGGCGACATCATCCCCGACAAGAAGTCCGGCGATCCGACGGTGCGCAGCGGCCAGACGCCGAGCTTCAGCGGCGAGCATGATGGCGGTGTGATGACCCTGAACCTGCCGATCGGCACCGACAACTCGCCCGAAGCCGTGCGGCAAATCGTGGAGATCCCGCCCAACAATGAATCCGTTAACTCCGATCTCGGACGCCAGCGCTTCTACAACAATGCCGACCTGGTCATCGTCGTCCGTGACGGCGGTGTGAGCGTGCGTGGCGGCGGCATCGCCAACGGCAACGGACCCAATCTGGGGTGGTCCTCGATCAGCAATTTCGTCAACCTCAACAAGTCCTTTTACGATGCGCGCGAGAACAAGACGATCAAGCTGGTTGAACTGGACGTGGCGGGGCTCGTGGCCTGGAATGCCGATTCCAAGAACGCCTTGAAGAACGCGCTCAAGCGGGACGTGAACTCGGTTTATGTCGCGGACCAACGCACGCAGTCCGCCGCCACGGAACCGGGCGTGCGTCTGATCAACGGTGCCACCCTTCCGCCCCTGGGGCTGACCGTTGCCACGCCGGACCCCCTTTACGTGCAGGGCAATTTCAATGCGAGCGGCGGCGCCTTGGGCAGCAGCGACACCTCCAGCGCCAGGCCTGCCGCGCTCATTGGTGATTCCATCAACGTGCTGTCCGGGAACTGGAGCGACGCCAACAGCTCCAAATCCCTGTCATCGCGCACCGCCGCCAACACCACGGTCAACGCCGCGTTCATGGCGGGCATCGTCGAAACGGGCAACGGATATTACAGCGGCGGTGTGGAAAACTTCCCGCGCTTTCTGGAAAACTGGTCCGGCCGGACGTTTACCTACAACGGCTCGATGATCGTGCTTTACTACAGCCAGCACGCCACCGGCCCGTGGCGTGGCACCGGCAACCTTTACAACATTTACAATCCGCCCAACCGCAACTGGTATTTCGACCACAATTTCCTCGACCCAAACAAATTGCCCCCGCTGTGTCCCTCCGTTCGTGCCGTCATCCGCGGCCGGTGGGCCACCATCGCGCCAAACACCTGACCGCCGGCTCCGGGTTTGGTTTGAGCGGCTTCATTGACTTGGCCTGCATGCCCCCATAGCATCCGGGCAGCATGCTGGAAGTCATCGAAAAACTCCTCGTCCTCCAAGATCGGGATCGTCGGATTCGCCGGGTTGCGGTGGAACTGGCGGCCGTTGCCCCTCAACGCCAGGCCTTGCAAGACAAGGCCGCCGGCGCCCGTGCTGCACTCGAGCGCGCCCGCCAGCAGGCGAAGGAGATCGAAACCCGCCGGAACCAGCTGGAACTTGAGATTGAGACCAAAAAGGGACTCATCTCCAAATACAGCCAGCAGCAGTTCCAGACGCGCAAGAACGATGAGTATCAGGCGCTCACACACGAAATCGAAATGTGCAAGGAGGCCATCACCAAGATCGAAGACCAGGAAATCGAGTTGATGGAGCAGGCGGAAACGACGGCCAAATCCGTGGCCGCCGCTGAAAAGGTCTTGAAGGAAGCTCAGGCCGTGGTGGACGCGGAAGTTGGGCAGCTGGATGACCGCGAGAAGAATTTGCAGAATGAACTCGGCGAGCTGCAATCCAACCGCGGCGAACTCGCGGCGGCGGTGGGCGAGGGAGCGCTGAACCGTTACGAGCGCATCATGAAAACCCGGGGCGACAACGTGATTGTGGGCATCGAACACGGCGTTTGCGGCGGTTGCCACATGAAAATTCCGGCCCAGGTCATTGTGCACTGCCGCGCGCAGCAGGAGTTGACCACCTGCACGAATTGCGGCCGCATTCTTTACTACACACGGGACATGATTCTTGCGGGCGCCGAATAACCCGGGGCGTCATCAAGTTCGTTCTTGGGCCGGCGGGCGGGCTTGTGGCTAAATCCCGCCGTGGCGCGCCGACGGCAATATATCCTTCCCGCATCCACCCCGCGAGGCTCCGGCTGCCTTTACTGGGTGCTGACGGCGCTGCTCTTGGCGGGACTCGTCTGGGTGTGGCGCCAGACCGGCCAACGCGCCGCGCCACGTCCGCCGGTGAAAACATCACGACCCGCCCGATCTGCGGTCATCAAATCCAATCCGCCGCCGCTGCGCGCGCCCGCACCATCGGCTCCGCCGGTTGCTCAACCCGTGCCCGTCAATTCGCCGGCGCCCCCCGTCGTCACCCGGCCGTCAACGGTGCCGCCTGCCACCAACGACCTGGCGCGGGCGCCACAGAACACGTTCGAGGCGCAACTGGCGCTCACGTGGCAGGGCATCTCCGCCGGTTCCATTGACGGTGTGCCCGGTTCCCAGACGCGCGCGGCGCTGTGGGCTTTTCAGACGCGCGAGCATTTGCCGGTGACCGGAGAATTGGATCCCGCTACGCGCAGCCGGTTGCTGCTGGATCGTGCGCCCGTGGTGAGTTATCAGGTCACCAGCAACGATCTCGCCCGGCTTCAGCCCGTGGCGTCGACGTGGCTGGGCAAGTCTCAGCAATCAGCGCTCGATTATGAAACGCTCCTCGAACTGGTGGCGGAGAAATTTCACGCGCGTCCGGCGTTCGTTCGCGCGCTGAATCCGGCCGTCAACTGGTCCAACGTGGTGGCGGGCACCGAGCTGCGCGTGCCCAACGCCGCCTATCCCGAACCGGTCGCCAAGGCGGCCTGCCTGCGCATTTCGTTGGCGGGCAAAACGCTCGAGGCGTTTGACGCTGCCACGAACCTGCTCGCACATTTCCCGTGCAGCATCGCACAGCGCGTCGAGAAGCGGCCGGTGGGTGAACTGCACGTGATCGCGATTGCACCGGACCCGAATTACACGTTCGACCCCGAGGTGTTTCCTGAGTCGCCCGAAGCACGGGCCATTGGGCACAAGCTCATCCTCCCGCCCGGCCCGAACAATCCCGTCGGCGTCGCGTGGATCAGTCTTGACCGTCCGGGCTACGGCATTCACGGCACGCCCAGTCCGGAGCAGGTCGGTCGCACGGAATCGCACGGGTGCTTCCGGCTGGCCAACTGGAACGCGGCCTACCTGCTCAAGCTGGTGAACATCGGCACGCCCGTTTATGTCGTCCCATGAGTTCCCGCTTTGCCTTTCACGTCGAGAGCCCGGCCGGCCGCCAACGCCTGCCGGAACGGGTGTTTATCGGCCGGAAGGAAACCGAGACCACGCGGCATGTGCTGCTGAAGTTTCTCGGCTTCGCGCTGTTTTATCGCGACCGGCTGCAGATCGAGGCGGAATTGCACGATGACAACATCCCGTTTACACCTGACCTGGTGCAGCTCGACTACACGCTGCGGCCGGCCTTGTGGGTGGAGTGCGGCGAGGTCAGCGTGGCCAAGCTCGACAAGCTCGCCGTGAAGGCGCCCGACGCCGAACTCTGGGTGCTCAAGCGTTCGCCGGCGGAAGCCGGAGCGCTCCTGCGCGAAATGGCAAAGCACGAGCTCCGCCGGCACCGCTATCACATCGTGGCCTTCGACCCGGAGATGTTCGATGAAGCACTGGCCAGCCTGCGTCCGCGCAACGAAGTCTTCTGGCTGCGCGGCGATTTCCAGCCGCCGGCGCTCCAGTTCGATTTCAACGGCCTGTGGTTCGATGGCGAGTTCAGCGTGCTGGAGTTTTGACGGCTGCGCTTGAGGCGTCTCAGCTCCGCGGCCAGAAGCGCAGCAGGAAGAAGCGCCGCGACTGCGCGAACAGATCCTTCAGCAACGCCTCCATGCTCGCCGCCGCAGGTTCCTGCAGGCGACGCGCCAGCGCCAGCGTCACGCCAAACGCCGCCGCCACGGCGGCGAAGAACACCGTGTAGCGATTCCAATCCAGCCCGAGCCATTGCGGATGTCGCGAGCCGACGGCGTCAATCAGCACGCCCCAGCCAATCGGCGCCAGCCCCAGCGTCACGCTGCCGAGCACCGAGTAGAGCGCGAAGAAATGGTTCCGGCCCATCACCGGAATGACCGCCATCGCCAGCCGGTTCGTCGCCATCGTCATCAGCGCCGCCAGCAGGCCCATCAGGAATTCAAGTGTCAGCACGGGCAGCAGCGCCGTGGCGAGCGCGCCGCCCGCCAGCGCCAGCCAGCCGCCCATCACCGCGAGCCACGCCGCGAGCGCAAAAGTCATCACCGGCTTGCTGCCCAGGTGATCGAGCCGGGCGCCCAGAAACCACAAACTGCTCAAACCGCCGAGAAATGAAACCGACGTGATCATCAGGATTTTGTCGTCTGGCAGGTCGGCTTTTCCCTTGAGGAACGCCACGGTGAATGCGGTCATGCCGCCGTAGGCAATGCTCCACGCCACCACGGCGCGGATCAGCTTCCAGAACGGCGGATGCCGGAGCATCGCCAGCCACGGCACGCGCGTGGTGGATTTGACGGTTTCCTCGGGCACCGGCACATCCGGAATGCGCTTCAAGAAAATCAGGCTGATCGCGCCGCTGATGGCGCTGAAGGCGAACAACGCCGCGAAGCGCCACGGCCCGGGCGTGTCGCCGAGCAGCAGTGCGCTGATGAGAAACGTGATGAAGCTCGCGAAATTCAGCATGCCCTGGTCGCGGGCGAGATAATGCCCGCGCACGTCGGCGGGGATGAGGCCCGTGATCCACGGCAGCCATGCGCAGCTGGAAATGCCGCGGGACAGGTTGAAGCAGAACAGCAGCACGAGCAGCACGGCGAGCTGGTTGTTGGCGCCCAGCATCCGGTCGCCGAGCGGCACCAGCGCGATGGCAAAGATGAACATCACCCGCGTGCCCCAGCCGCCCAGCACGAAGCGCTTGTAGCCGATGCGATTGATGTAGTTGGCCGCCGGGATTTGAAAAACCACCAGCAGCGGCATCATGCCCGCGATGATGCCGAGCACGGTGGCCCGGGCGCCGAGACCTTTCGCGTAAAGCACCATCGGACTACCCAACACGACTTGAAAGGACAGCGCATTGAACGCAGAAAACAGAAAGGCATTCTGAATTCCGTGCGGCAGACGGGGCGTTGTCAACGACTCGCTCACGGCTGAATCATCCGGCGTGCCCAACGAACGTGTCGAGCAGATTTCCGGCGCGTCAATTTTCCGCACATATCGAGAACAGGGCGATTTGCGGGGCGTCGGATTTGACTCGCGTGGCGAAACCGACAAACTCGGGTTGCATGATCCCACGCATTTCCAACCGCCTCCTGCGGGCCGGGCTGCTCGCGTTGACGCTGTCGCTGGTAAACGGCGCCGGTCGGGCCGAATCAGGCGAACCTGAACCGGGCGATACGCTGACGGTCATGACCTACAATCTCCGTTTTGCCAGTGCCACGCCGCCGAACGCCTGGCCGCAGCGCCGGCCCCTCATGCGCGAAGTCATAACGCAGATTTCGCCGGATGTCTTCGGCACGCAGGAGGGGCTTTACGGGCAGTTGCAGGATCTCGCCACCGACCTGCAGGATTACAACTGGATCGGCGTTGGACGCGATGATGGCCGCCGGAAGGGCGAGTTCATGGCGATCTTTTACCGGCGGGCGCGGCTCGAATCGCTGAGCACGAATTATTTCTGGCTCTCAGACACGCCCGAGGTGCCTGGTTCGACGACTTGGGGCAACGAGAACCGCCGAATGGTCACGGCGGTGAAATTCAGGGATCTCCGGACGCGCCGGATCTTTTGTTTCTGGGACACGCATTTCGATCACCAGGTCCAACTCGCCCGCGAGAAGAGCGCCGCCTTGGTCCGCAAACGCATCTCGGCGTTGCCCTCGTCTGTGCCGCTGCTGCTCGTCGGCGATTTCAACGCGGTGGCCGGACAGAACCGGGCGTATCATGCGCTCGTGGACGACGGTTTTCTCGTGGATACCTGGAAGCTGGCGAAACAACGTGGGGGCGAAGACGTGGACACGTTCAACGGCTTCAAGGACATCGTTCGCGAAGGGCACCGCATTGACTGGATTCTTGCCCGCGGGGAGGTCGTTGTGGACCGCGAGGAAATCGTCACGTTTTCCAAGGAAGGCCAGTTTCCGAGTGACCATTTCCCGCTGGTGGCGAAACTGCGATTCGCGGCAGAAAAATAACATTCGCTGCCGCCCGCCGGGAAATGTCAGGCAACGAATCGGTCTGGAAGGACCATGGACTCCAGGCGACCCGACGGGCAATTATTCCGCCGGCGACTTTGACCCACCGCGCGCAGTTGCTATGCTCCGCATCGACACATGAATCACGACCAAATCATTCCCGGTTCCCTGCGCGCGGCGTTGGATTACGAGCCGCAGCCGCTCAAGTTCGGCACGAGCGGCCGGCGCGGCGAAGTCGTGCATCTGACCCAGTTGGAAATCTATCTGAACGCGCGGGCCGAGCTGGATTATCTGTTTTCCCTGCCCGCCGCTGCGGGCGGCATTCGCGCGGGGCAGGATTTTTTCTTCGCCTATGATTTGCGCCCGAGCTCGACGGGTTTTGTGCCGGAGCAGGGCGGTCGCGGTGAACTGGCCCAGGCCATCGAACGGGCCATCCGCGACGCCGGCCTGAAGCCGGTAAATCTCGGCGCCCTTCCCACGCCGGCCCTCACGGCCTATGCACTCCACCATGGCGCCGGCAGCATGATGATCACCGGCAGCCACATTCCGTTTGATCGCAACGGCTACAAAACCAACAGCGCGAAGGGCGAGTTGTTGAAAACGGATGAGGCGCCAATCAACGAACGTGTCGCGATGTGGCGAAACCGGCTTTACGCGGAGCCTTTCGCCGAATCGGCCTTCAGCGCGGACGGCCGGTTCAAGCGCGGGTCACAATCGCTCACGCCGGAATCGCCGGCGGGCCGCGAATTTTATCGGCATCGCTACACCGACTTTTTTGCCGGCCAAAGCCTGCGCGGGCTGCGGCTGGTTGTGTATCAACATTCCGCCGTCGGCCGCGATTTGCTGGTGGAACTGCTGCGCGCGTTGGGCGCCGAAGTGATCCCGGCCGGCCGCAGCGAGACGTTTGTGCCAATCGACACCGAGGCCATCGACCAGGAAACCCTCGAACACATCCGTCAACTCGCGGAGCAGGCCACCGCGCCGCATGGGCGCGTGGACGCGGTGGTGTCCACGGATGGCGACAGCGACCGGCCGTTGCTGGTGGGCATTGACTACGATCCCGCGGGGCGGTGCCTCGCCCGTTTTTTTGGGGGCGACCTGGTCGGGATGGTTGTGGCGGAATTTCTCGGCGCCGACGCCGTTGTGGTGCCCATCAGTTGCAACGACGCGATTGACCACGGGCCGCTGCAAGCTCTGCTCGAACCCAAAACGCGGATTGGTTCGCCCTACGTCATCGCCGGCATGGAAACCGCTCGGGCGCGGGGGCGGCAACGCATCTGCGGCTGGGAGGCCAACGGCGGTTTTCTCACGGGCTCGAACCTTGAACGCGGCGGTCACATGCTGCCGGCGCTGCCCACCCGCGATGCGTTTTTGCCGATCCTGTGCGTGCTGTTCAAAATGGTGGCAACCGGCCGCCGCATGAGCGAGGTCTT
>DASTWL010000014.1 GCA_035765895.1 Verrucomicrobiia bacterium
CCGCCGCGAATGATGTCACGAATGGCCTGCAACAATTCCGTTGGCGGCGTGGTTTTGAGCAGGTAGCCCGAGGCCCCGGCCTTCAATGCCTCGAAAATGCTGTCGGCATCGTCATACACCGTGACCACCAGCACCTGCGTCGAGGGGAGGACTTGTTTGAGCCGCGCAGTGCATTCGATGCCGGACATGCCCGGCAGATGGATGTCCATCAACACCACATCCGGTTGCTCGGCCGGCAGCGCCTTCAAGGCCGCTTCGCCGCTGTCAAACGTCAGCACGCAGGAAAACCCCTCGGCGGCGTTGATCAGCCGCGCCCAGTTCTCCCGGACGCCGGCCTTGTCCTCCACAATTGCGACTTTGATGATCATCGGTTGACTGGTTCCCAGGTTGCCCGCTGCGCGCCTCACCCAAATGGGTAAGGCACTTGAAATTCATTTGCCCACCGCCGGCCGGCACCGGTCCAGTGGCAGGGTGAACACCACCGTGGTGCCGTGTCCGGGCCGGCTCTCGAACCGGGTGCGTCCGCCCAGCGCCTCCAGGCGGCTGCGCATGTTCTCCAAACCGTTGCGCTGGCCATTCACGGTCGCGGGATCAAATCCCTTGCCGTCGTCCTCCACGCGCAGCATCAGTTCGTTGCCGGTGCATGCCAGGCGCAACCAGACTTCCCGCGCGCCCGAATGTTTGCACACATTATGCAGGGCTTCCTTGACCGCCAAAAAAATATTGTGCCGGAACTGGGCCGAGAGCGGCGTTCCGGGCAAGTCGTCCGGCAGACTCACCCGGGCCGAAATGCGCGCCGGGGCCAGAAATCGCTGGAAATGTTCCGAAAGATAACTACCCAGGCTTTTCACGGTGTCATTGCGGGGATTGACCGTCCATACGATCTCGTCCATGACGGTCACCAACGCGCGCGTCTTGTCGGTCATTGAGCTGACATGCGCGGGCAGCTCCGCAGCCGGCACGTTGCCCTGCCGCGAAAGTTCTCCCAGCAGCACCACCTCGGCCAGGCCGGCGCCCAGGTCATCATGCAAGTCCCGCGCGATGCGACGGCGTTCCGTTTCCAGCGCCTGCTGGGCCTCCATGCGTTCCAGACGGCGGCGCAGCTTGCGGCGCTCATTCAAGGTCAGGCCCGCGGCAATCGCGGATACCAGAACCACCAGCACCAGGACCTGGAACCAGCGCGCCTGCCACAGCCGCGGATGGACGGTCAACCGGACGGGCGTGGCCGCCTCGTGCCAGCGTTCATCGACGCCGCCCACCATCACCCGGAAGCGGTAGGTTTCGGGCTGCAACTGGCTGTAGGCCGCCAGGCGCGCCGCCCCCGCGTTCACCCATTCGGAATCCAACGGCTCCAGCCGATACCGAAACCGCAAGGTCTGCGGCGCCGCCAGGTCCGGCGCGGCGAAATGGAATTCAAACCGGCGCGTGCTGGCGGGAGCGCGGAGTTCACCGTCCCTGGCGGTCAACATCACGCCGTCCGCGGTCACCGATTCCACGAACACATTGGGCGGCGACTTGCCCCGGGTGACCATCGCGGGATCAAAGCTGGCCACGCCGCGCATGTCGGCAATCCAGAGCCGCCCGTCAGGCGACCAACTGGCCACGGGCTGGCCGCTGCCCGAGCAACCGCGGTTGGCCAGCCCTTGTGCCGGGGCCAGTTGCCAGCACAGCAACGCCGGGCTCTGGCCGCGAACGTAGTCCGCCAGGCGACGACACGAGCAGCCGAAGATGCCGTTGTCGGAACTCATCCAAAGATTGCCCAATGGGTCGGCCACCAACGAAATGATGGAATCGTCCGGCAGCCCGTCGGCCATGGAATAGTGCTGCAAGCGGCCTCCGGCGTAACGGAACAGCCCGTTGTTGAGCGTGCCAATCCAGAGGGCGTCATCCGCATCGCACAACACACAGCGCACGTCCTTGCGGTCGAGCCCGATGGCGGCGCCGACGGACACCAACTGGTCGCCCCGGACCTGCAACAGGCCGGCGCCAATGGCGGCCACCCAGAGATGGCCCGCCCGGTCTTCCGTGATGCCGCGCACGTCCAAATTGGAATCTGCCGCCGCGGAAGTCAGCACCGTCCATGATCCATCGTCCTGCCGCCGGCACACGCCCCGGGTGCTGCCCGCCCACAAGCGCCCCGAGCGGTCGGCAAACAAGGTCACGACGGGCTGCGCCAACGCCGGCACGCCGCGGACGCCAACGAAACGGGTGCCGTCAAAGCGGGCCAGCCCCGCCCACGTGCCGGCCCAGATCACGGATTGGGCGTCCTGAAGAATGGCGCAAACGTGCTCGTGCGGCAGGCCCTCGGCCTGACCAAACCGGGTAAACCGCCCCGGTTCCCAGCGGAAGATGCCCTTGCCATCCGTGCCGATCCAAACGGCGCCGTCATGATCCGCAAACGCCGTGTTGACGATGCTTTCCCCGGCGTCAGGCGGCAGCATCACCATCGCGACCTGTTTGGGGACGATTTGATGCAAGCCTTCACCGATGGTGCCCGCCCAGACGGCGCCGTCATGATCTTCCAACAGGCAGGTGACGACACTTTGCGCCAGTGGTCCCTGCATTTGCACCCGTTCCCACTTGCCGGCCTGCGCTTGAACATAAACCCCGCTCCAATACATGCCCATCCACAGCCGTCCCTGGCGGTCTTCGAGCAGGGTTGAAACCAACGCCCGGGCGGAATCCGGCGCCGGCGGTGTGGCCAAAGGCGGCGCTTGCCAGCCGGCCGGCGTCCGCTGCCGCACCCACGAACCGGAAAGCCAGCTTCCCCGAATCCCCGCCACCCACAGTCCCTCGCGCCCGGCCGAACAAGCGCACAACCAGGAAGCCTGGTCGCTGCCCGCTTCGGGCACGGCAACCCATTCATCCTGGCGCCACGTATAAACCCGACCCGCCTTGGACAACCAAATGCCACCGCTTCCGTCCGCACTCAGCCAGCCGGGCGAACCCGACGGCAGATGGGTTGCGCCCGGAGTGCCGGGCGGACCGGCGCCTTGAAAACGCAGGACCGTTCCATCCTCGCGCAACACCCACACGTCACCGTCGCCGTCCAGAGCGATGCGGCCGGGCATGAACGACAGGCCGGCGGTGGAATCCGCGCCCGCCTCATCATTCGTCGCCGCCGCACTGCGCATGGCCGGAAGCTCCCGTGCCGGACAGCGAACTTGGGTGCGGCCATGGGCAAGTTCCGTGACGAGACCAGACTTGCTGACCCTCCACAGCGCGCCCTGACGATCGACCAACAGGCCGGTGATCCAGCGGTCATCAGGCGCCGCGCCGGCGAACTGCGGGACTGGATTGAAGTTGACGCCGTCAAACCGGACCAGGCCCTTCTGCGTGCCCACCCACAAGTATCCGTCGGGGGTTTGGGCCAGCGCGGTGACGGTTCCGTCGGGAAGGCCGTTCTCCACATGCCAGCTCCGCACTTGAAAACTGTCGTTCAAAGCCGCCTGGGCCGCGCCGGCCAGGACGAGCCCGATCAACAGCATCAGGTGACCAGGGGTCGGCATGCGCAGCCTGCAGGGGTTCATGGAATGGTCGAGAGCAACGTGAACCTAGCCGTCGCCTCCGCACGCGGCAAACGAAAAGACCACTTGCATCACGCAGGCAGTCTTTGAACTGCGCGACCTCGTTCGCGCGCCGCCCGCGCCGGCCCGCCCGGCAATCAGAACGGCCGCTGAAACAGTGATGAGCAATTTGCGTTTGTTCATATTGGTTGGGTTGGGTTGGTGTGACTGTGTGGGTGTCGGGGAGATTGTGGCTCAGCGGAGGATCAGAGCGGCACCACCGAAGGGTTTGAGCGGGAGCACCGCAGTCGCCGGCAGGTGCTGCTCGCTTTGGCCCCATGCGGGAATGGCCGGCGCAAAAAATTCAGCCTGGCCGGCCTTCAAACCCAGTTGCTGCCAGTCCACCTGCAGCGTGACCGACTTGGGGGTGGCGGCAAAATTGCCGACCGCAACGAGCGTTTTGCCCTTTTGCCGCCAGACGGAAACTTTGACGTCCGGATCCGCGCACCGCACCGGGCAATCCGCATCGGCCCACCAGCCGATGAATTCCGCGTCCTGCACGCCAAAATCATCCCACAGCTTCCACGCGGGACGCGGGTCGCCGCCCCAGCCGAGGCGGGCCGTGCAGCCAAACACCAGGCCAAGCCACGGATTGCCCCCGCCCTGCAACATTTCGCCCATCAGCCCGAACGGCACGCCGCTGATTTCAACAAGGAAATGTTCGGGCGGCGGCCCGGCATATTGATGCTCCTCGCCAAACCACAGGCGATCCACAAACGGCAGGCTGTCCATGAACAAGTTGGCGCAGTGCGCCCACGCGCCCGACGCTTGAAACTCGTTCCAGGAATGCAGGTCAATCAAACCGCCGCGCGGGCAATCGCGGTCCAGCACCTTCCGCACGCGCAACATGATGTCGCGATTGTAGGCGATGTCGTCGAGATACAGCCCGTCGCAGCCGGCGTTCTGACACAGCCAGCGCAGGCCTTCGATGTAGTAGTTGTCCCAGCGGCTCAGGGTCTGGGTGAGGAAGCTCACGTCCTGCACCTGCGGTTCATACCACGCCTGCCAGTAATTGCCGCCCAAATGCTCTTCGCCCCAGGGATGCCCGCCGCCGTTTCCCGTGAGCAGAATTTCATCGCCCAGGCTGCGGAGGGCAAAAAGTTCCGTCGCCCAGCAGGACAACTCGCGCACCGTGTAGTAATACTTTGTGCGCAGCCCGCGTTCATGCGCCCGGGCACTGGCGTCGCGCAACTGCTCCCAGGTGATGAACGGGTAATTGATGTAGGGATTGAGCCGGTTGCCCTGATGGAAGTTGACGATGTTGGCGCCGTCGGCCTTCGCCTGGTCCAGATACCGGTCCAGATCGTGCGGAATGCTGCCCGTGTGGTAGTAACGATCCCGCCATTGTTCCGCCGTTGGCAGGGTGTGAAAGGGCGTCACGAGCAGGTTGAAGTCGAAGTGCAACGGCTGGCCCGGCGCCAGTTGACGCGGACCGCTGAAGCAACCCAGCACGGCGGCATCCGTCCCCCGGCGGAATTGCATTCCGCCCACCCCGCCGCCGCTCCACGAGGGCGGATCGTGCAACGGCCGGTGCGCATAGTGAATGTTGACGGCCGGCAGGACGTAATTGTCCGCGAGCAACTGCACGCGCAGCCCGCCGTTGACCGCACCGAGCCACACGCTGTCCTGGTTCTTGTGCGCCACGTCCCAGTGCCAGTCCCATTGGTCCGGGCACGTGCCGGCCGCAAGCTGCAAGCCCAGGGCATACCGGGTCGTCTCCGGCGAACGGGAAAATTCCAGCCGCACATCGGACAGCGACACCGGCCCGGTCGTGGCCGCCAGGGCAACGCGGTAGTGAAGCGAACCATCAAACTCCATCTCCCCCTGCAACGTCGCGGTCAAACCGTCGCCCCGCCATTCGTTGGTCCACGCAACACGGCCCGGCCCGCGCCGGACAAACCGAAACGCTCCGCCCCGCAACTGCGCGCGGCGGCCATCGGCCAGCGTGCAGTTCAACTCGACCGGCCGGGTCAGCAGTTGTTGCTGGACCGTCGGCTCGAGGCGCGTGTTTGCCGCGTTGAAAAACGTGCTGATGCGCGCCGGCAGGCCCTGCTCATTCAATTCCACTGCGCGACCAAGGCAGGCAATGGTGCGCCCGGCGATGTGCAACGGCTCGTAGCCGCGCGTCGGCGCGTCGTCTTCGGCCGTCGTGGAATTCAACCAGCGCAATCGTGAGAAGCTCTTCGGATCAGCATCGCCATGATCGCGCACCCGGCCGGGCTTCAGCTTGAACCGGAGCACCTGATCCTGCGCGGCCCGCCCCTCAGCCTGCACGCGCACCTGAACCGGAATTTCGGCCATCCGTTCCGGCAATGTTTCCGGAATCGCCACGCCGCACCAAAATGCCTGCACGCTCCCGTGCGGCACGTCCACGCGGCGGATGAACGGTTTTCCGAGCCAGTCCACGCCGTGGGTGGAAAGGCAGATGAAGTCCTTGATCCCCGGCGTGGCGGCGGTGCTTTGCTCCGCCGGAAACGTCACCCGCACATCGGCGAGGTCGGCGGCCGCCGCCCAGACGGCGACCTGAAAAACCGCGTATTCGCCGCGCTGCACCGCGAGCGTTGACACGGGGTCCGGCGCCGCGGTCGCCCAAACCCGCGGCAACCGGTCCGGCATCCGCACCGCTTCATCCGGGCCGGAGAGGAAGAGACGGAAACCATTCGTCGCCCGATGAGCGGCGGCGGCTGTTTCCTCCGGAGTGGCGATGACCTCCATTTCATTCCAGGCATCATGTTCACTCAGCGCCTCCCAGCGCACCGGCTCCGCCGCGGGCAGTTGCGCGATCCGTTGCATGGCAGCGGCAGTCCACTGCGGATCGGCTGTTGCTTCTGGTTCACGGTAATGACTGACCGGAAAGGAACCGCCGGAAATGGTCACCGGTAGAAAATAAACCGCGTATTCGCCCGCACCGGTTACAGGTTCAAAGACGAAGTCCCCCGCCACGTTGTCAACGGACCGGACCACGACATTCGTCACGCGCCGCCCCTGCTGGAGTTCATAAACCAGCACGGCCTTCTTTTCAGGATCGCGGTCGCGACGCCGCCACTCAAGGCGGGCCCGAACGGCATTGGCAGGCCCGGCGACGCGCACCACAACCCGATGTGAGCCCAGCGCCGGATCCCACGGTGTGGTCGTTGGCATCCAGGCAGGACCAACCGCCGCCCCCGCCAGCAAACCGGTGAACGCGAGCATCGCGAAAAGGACGCGCCCCCGCCGCCCGCGCCGGTCGAAGGCACACGTCAACCCAACCAAGGAAGCGAACAGGTGATGCATGGTGACGGACAGGTTAAGCGTCTTGGCCGGGCTTTCCTATTACCAGAATTGGTAACTTGCGCCGGCCCGCGACTCATCAACACGGCGGGATTGCGTCACACGCGCGACGTCCTAACGCAATGGCTGAACGGCTTCGTCCGGTTGCGGGGGACGATTGTCGGTGGCGCCGGGCCGCGCATACCAGAACGTTCCCACGGCATAATCCACCCGGGTGTCGGCCCAGTTCCAGATCTCCATGTCCACCTGCAGTTGCCGGCGAAACGGGATGCCATCGAGCAGACGCAGGCGCGAATCCGTGGTGTAACCGCGCCAGTCGTCGCGCGCCTGGCTGTCCCGCGCCGGCGTGGAGAGAAACGGCGAGTTGAAAAAGTTCGGCATGCCCCACGCGTAGCCATAGTAATCTTCCGTGCCGGTGCCGATGTGGGAGGGAATGGTTTCGCCATCGCGGTAAATCCGCTCGTCCCCCTCGCCATACCATTCCTTCACCGGACTGAAGACCGTCAGGGTGTCACCCGCGTAAACGCCCTGTCCGGTAATGCGCACGTAATTCCAGTCCGACCGCGGACGCGTCTTGAGGTCCCGCTGCGCATGCCAGCTCGCGTGAAAATGCTGCGAGCGGGCGTCCCAAGGCCACGGCCGCACGGTCGCACCCAAAGCCACCGTGCCCGGCTGGGTTCCCAAATTTTTCAAGCGAATCTGGCCCGCCTTCCGGTAGGGCATGATCCAGCGCGCCGTCAGCCGGCCATCGGCCCGCACGGTGCGATACCAGTCCTGCACCGGATGCAGACGGGCGCCGGCACCAAAGAATTCGCCGAGCGGACACCAAAGAGTGGCCTCGCCGTCGAAACTGGCCTCCAACACAATCGCGCGCAGCACCGCAGGCGCACTGGCCGGATCCACTTTCACTTCGAGCTGATTCACCGCCGCCGGGCCCGACGGCAGGGGGAACGCCAAAGTTTCACCCGCGGCAAGCCGGGCTTGCTTGAGCGGCGCCACATGATCCGGCTTGGTTGGCGTCAGCAACGCAGTGCCCACCGCATCCACGGTGTCGCGCGCCGTGCGAAATGCAGCGAGGGAAAAAGTATTCACCACTGTCCTGGGCTCGTATTGGCGATAATTGATGCAGTAGTAAAACGGCTCCTGATCGAGCGTCACCTTGCAGCCACGCGCAAAGGGAATGGGCAGATACAAATCGCCGCCCACACCGCGCGGCGCCCGGTAATCGGGACGCAGCTGGTTTTGAAGATCCGTTTCGTTCCACGACACGAACGCCAGGGGCGGCCGCACGAATCCCTTTCCGCTCAACAATTCGTTCCACGGAACCGCGATGGCCGGTTCGGGGTTGCCGTCAAAATAAAAACGCACGACCTGCTTGTCCTTGTCGGCGTTGAGAGGAATCCAGATGCGCGTGATCGCACCGGGCCCCGACGCGTCCAGAATGACCCATTCACGACGATTGGCATTGGTTTCGACGCGCAGGCAGTTTCCGTAATCCACGTTCGCGTGCCAGCCGGCCGGGTCGGCGGGACTGGTCTTGTGCGGATCGTGACTGCTGACTTGCGCACAGGTATAGGCCGGCACCGGCCATTCCGCCACCGCACAGCGGTTGGTCATTTCCCGCAGCAGGGATTCAAGCGTCACCGCCGGCGGGGCGGCCGCCAACGCACGGCCCCCGGACGTGACCAGCATCAATGCGCATAAAAATTTCATCGGCAGCTTCATGGTCTTGATTGATTGCGCGGCCCACTCACGGCGTGAACGCGTGCTGGATGTCCGCCAGAGAAACCCCGAGCACCTGCTGCGCAATGGCGTTCAGCGCGGGTTCCGGTCCGGTCAGATGAATCGTCCGGTGCACGTGCGCAAGACTTGCGCCCGGCGCGAGCACCGCCGCCGGTGAGGAAGACTCCAGTTCGTAAAACGGCCCCAGCGGTTTGGCGCCCGGCGACGGCGGACCGTCGTTGTAGCTGTTGGCGGCGTCACCCGCATACGGATGTTCCTGCAGTTTCCAGAGCGAGTTGACGTAGTCCTTGACCCCGGCCGGCTGCGTGAATTGCACCAGCGTCAGCACTTTTTGTCCCGCATCGTAGCTGCCCAGCACGGCGCGGCTGCGCCGGGGATTGATGCCAATCTTGCTGCGAAATTGGCCGTCTGCCTTCAAATAGACCGCGTGGTCCGTCGCCCGAAAACGATCGGCCGGGATGGCGCCGAAATAGTCGGACGTCGCCTTCACGCCCAGCTCCGATTCCGGACCGGACTTGATGGGCACCACGATGGTGGTTTCCGGCGTCGGATTGAACTGGCCGAGAATCCAGACGGACAGCAGGCCGCTTTCCTTGCGCCACGGCGCGCGGCCCGCGTTGGTGATCTTGTTTTCGCTCTGAAAGGCGACCAGCTTCACGTCCGCGGCCGGCTTCACGGCAAGGTGCCGCCAGGCTTCGTCCGGCTCCAGCACGCGCACGGTGCGCTCCACCTGCACGTCAAACGTCGTGCCTGAATAGTTGGTGAGCTTGAACTCCGCGCCAAACACCGCGCGGTCGGCCGCCTGGCGCACCACGCGATACGGCATCGTGTCCACCGGCGCGGGCGTGAACCAGTGGCTGAGCTCGAACGGACTGCCCTTGGCGAAGAAGACGGAAAACTGGCCGCCTTCGGGGCCCATCCAGAAACGGTCCTCGCCGCCAAAGACGTTGATGTGTTCCTGCCATTTGCCGGACGCGATGAGGTCACGGTTGAGCCAGCCAAAGCTCCGCCCCTGAGGGCCGGCCGCGGTGCTCGTCATGACGCGCCCCTGCCAGGCGGGCGCCACCGCCACCTGCGCCTGACCATCCTTGCTCCGGAGCAGAATCAGGTCGGTGTGCTGCTGCAGGAACGCCGCATCGCCGCCGAAATCCGCGCCGGAAGCGGCCGTGGCAGCGGCGGCCGTGAAAACCAGTGAATGCAGGAGCGTTTCTTTTTTCATGATGAAATGCGGGGTGATGGTTTAGCTGAGCCGGATCTCCAAAGTGTCGCCTTCGACGAGATGCACGGGGGAATGAAATTCAATCCGGCACCGTTCGCCGTCGCGGTGCAGCGTGGCGGGGATCGGTTTCTGTTCCATTGTCACGCACACGGACGTGACGGTGGCGGGCGCGGTCAGTCCGAAGCGGCGCAACGTCAGCCGGCCCCATTCGAGGCGGAGCTGGCCGTGCAGCGCGTGCGGGCCGCGTTGCTGCGCAAAGCTCCCCCACCCGGTGGCGGTGGTGAAGGCCGCCTTGAAATCCTCGGGCGCGAGCCGGGGCGCAAACGCAAGCTGCGCCTGTGGCCTGTGGTGCTCGTAACCGCACGCCGCGAGATACACGCCATAACTGGCCATGCTGCGCGCGTAATGATCGCCGCACTCGACTTCGTTCCAGGGATTGCGCTTGGACGCATGGTAGCGGTCATGCACGGCCCGCGTGATCGCGAGGCCTTCGGTAATCATTCCCTCCCAGAGCATGTGCCCCGCCACCTGATACTCAAATCCGTTCATGCACTCGTCGAAATAGCCGGCTGCCCAATCCGGTCCCTTGCCCTTGGCCTGGGCGTAGTCCCAGTCCGAACGCGGGAAGGTGCACATCAACAATCCGGCCTCGCCGGGCATGGCATACCAACGGCCCGGCCGGTAGGCCGCGCGGTAGGGACCGACGTCGGGCGTGAAATTGTAGCGCCAGAGCGCACGCAGGGCCGAGCGCGTTTCCGTTTCCGGCAACACGCGCGGCAGCCCGACCTGAAACGCCCAGCTCTGACCGAACACCTGGTCAATCTCGCACCCGCTGCCCGAGTTGATGGCGTCGAGGTGGCGAGGATCCGGCCGGTTCACGAAGTAGCCGTCCTCGTAAAGGCGCGCCACGAAGTTCTCGCGCCCGACCTTCAAGATCCGGCGGCAGCGAATCGCAAAATCCGCGTCGCCCGCTTCGTCCGCCATGACTTCCGCCGCGGCCAGCGCCGCCAGGTAGAGCCCGCTCAACCACGCCACCGGACCAAACCAGTCGGTGTCCAGCGTGTTGTGTTGATTGCCCTCGAGAATGCCGTCCGCGTCGTGGTCCTTGGCCATCAGCCATTCCGTCGCGCGCCGGATGTGCGGCCAGTTGCGCCGGAGGAATGCAGCATCGGGCGCCATCTGGTGTTCCCGCAACGCGCGCAGGACGCAGCCGGCCTGGCCGTCCACGGCGGGAAAGTCATTGAACTCGCCGCGAAAATGGATGGCGCCGTCCGGTTGCTGGGCGAGCCCAAAATCGACCGCTTCGCGGGTGCGGCGTTCGAGATCGGGAAACAGCCGCGCCACGGCATGCGCGTAATGCCAGACGTGACCGCACGTGCCCGCGCAACAGCCCACGCCTTCCCATCCGTAGAAGCGGCCGTCGCCAAACCGATGACACGTGGAGCTGGCCAGGATGGAGGTGTTTAGAAAGGTGCGGTCCAAAAACCAGTAAGGCAGCGATGAATCATACCACGTGCGATGCCAGCGCCGCGTGTGCCCGCTCAACCGCGGGAATTCGCGCGCCACGTAACGCGCCACCGCCAGCGCGGACGCAAACCGCGTGGCGTAATGCCGGCCCGGCGGCAGCTTGTCCATGGCCAGGTTGGGCATGTGCCACGCGACCAGAAACGTGGCCACGCCGGAGGCGCCCGGCGCCAGCCGCATCCGCCGGCCAACAGCTCCCACCAGCTTCCGGCTCAACGGCTGGCGCGCCGGCGCGGCCGCGGCCGGGCTGTGGTTGAACAGGCGAAGCGCCTCGCCGTCGGCCAAAACTTCCGTCTGACCGAAGTCCTCTTGCTGCGTCGCCAACAGCCCCAGCACCAGCGTGCCGCAATCGGGTTCCCGGGCCAGCGGCACCGCCGACTGTCGCGGCTGGTCGCGGAGCACAATGTCATCCACGCCGATGTTTCCCCAGCCGCCCGTGCCGTCATCCACGATTTCGAGGACTGCCGATTGCCCGGCCCACGGGCGCACGTCCCAATTCACGGGCTGCAGCCGGTTGTCGTCATGACCGGTCGCGCTCAAGACGATCTGCCCGGCCACCCGCAGGTTCATGCACGTTTGGCCGGCCGCCGCGCCGCCGCCGATCAGGAACGTGAGGTAATTCCGGTTGAGCGCAAACGATCGGCTGACCAGTTTGCCCGTGGCCGCGTCGCGTTCTCCGACGTTGGTGCCCGGCGCGGACGCGTGCGTGTTGACGAGCCGTTTTCCATGCGCGTGCACGTCGCCCTGGTAGGCCGGCATGGCCGCGGCCGCAACCGGGCCGGAGCCAAAGGCCGTTCCCGTCACGTGCCAGTTGCGGTAGGTGCCGTCTTCGAAATCATCGAACACAATGTCCGGCCGGGCCGGATCCGACGGCGCGCCCGCTTCAACGCTGGCTTCGAGCAACAACGCGCCCGACCGTCGCACCAGCCGGTTGCGTCGCCAACCTTCATGCGCCGCTCCGCTGTGCCGGCAGACCGCGTTTTCCAGCCAGCCAGCCAGCTCGATTTCCACGGGCGCGAGGCCGTTGTTCTGCACGGTGAATTCCAGCACGGTCGCCGGCAGCGAGGAATCTTCCGTATTCAACGGAATGAACGGCGAGAACGCCTCCAGGTTCACGGTGACCGGGCAGTCCGGATCACGGTATTCGACGAAGCCAATCGGGTATTCGCCGGTGAACGCAACATCGCGCCAATGCGTCCGGTCGAGCCGCCGTTCGGTCGTCTGGCCGGCCACCGTCACGCGCAGGGCGAAGCCCTGATCCACTGGTGATGCCGCCGGCGGCGGATGCGCGTAATGCGCGGCGTCGGTGGCGATGGACTGGTTGAAAATATCCCAGTGCCACAGCCGGCCATCGCCGCCGAGATACAATTGTCCGGCACAAATCCCGCCGATGGGCATGCCGATGTATTCCAGTTCCGCGCCCCGGTAAACGGTGCGTTCGCCGCGCGCCGCGAGGGAACGCACCCAATCGGGATGCAGCTTCTTGTCCGCGGGCACCAGCCGCTCGAAATCCTGACGCGTGAACGGCCCGGCCATCGCCGGCCAGCCCGCCGCCGCGCCCAACGCGCCCACGCCGACCAGCTTCAGAAAATCGCGCCGGCCCCATTGCGGACGGCAGCCACACGACGGACCGGAACAATTTTTTTGCGGAGGCGGGTTCTTGGCCATGGGTGACGGCAGGGTTCAGGCAGTTTCACCGGGGATGGACATGGGGCGAAGGTAACGAAGCGTCCGCCGTTTGCCTATTCCCCATTTGGGGAACTTCAAAACAACCTGTGCCTTCCGCCGTCGAACGGAACGCCGCCGCGCCGGACGGCGCATCTTGACCATGCCCCCCGGAGCGCCGGTCTCCGACCCGGCAGGTATTGAAAGGCGCCCAAGCACGCGCCGAATTGGAGAACGGCGCTCCACCACGCCCGTGCCGGACAGAAGCAGATTCAGGCTTGGCCGCCGCGCGCGAACGTGCCTTACTGGCAGCGCCCTCACGCACCGCACCATTCATCCGATGAAAATCCTTCGCTTGCTTCCGCTGTTCCTGCTGCTCGCCCTCCCGCTGTCCGCCGCCAATGGCCTGGTCCGGCCCAACTTCGTCTTCCTCCTGATCGACGACATGGGCTTTGGCGACCTGTCGTGCTACGGCGACCGCGACGTGGCCACTGTGAACCTGGACCGGCTCGCGGCGGAGGGCCTGCGCTTCACGCAATTCTCGGTCAGTTCGCCGATCTGTTCCCCCTCGCGCACCGGTTTCACCACCGGCCAGTTCCCGGCGCGCTGGCGGATCACCTCGTATCTCGCCTCGCGCAAGGAAAACAACCAGCGCGGCCTCGCCCAATGGCTCGACCCGTCCGCGCCCACGCTCGCCCGCCTGCTGCACGCGGCCGGCTACGCGACAGGACATTTCGGCAAATGGCACATGGGCGGACAACGCGACGTCGGCGAGGCGCCGCTGATCAAGGAATATGGCTTCGACCAAACCCTGACGCAGTTCGAGGGCCTCGGTGACCGCATCCTCCCCTTGTGCGACGCCTGCGACGGCCGGCCGCCGCACAAATACGCGCTCGGCAGCGACCAGTTGGGCCGCGGTGAAATCACCTGGACCAACCGGGCCGTCGTCACCAGCGTGTTCGTCCAGCGCGCCATCCGCTTCATGCAGGAAGCGCAACAGGCCGGCCGGCCCTTTTACGTCAACGTCTGGCCGGACGACGTGCACTCGCCGTTCTTCCCGCCCTGCGCCGAGCGGGGCGATGGCAGCAAACGGCAGTTGTATCTCGGCGTGGTGAAAGCCATGGACGCCCAGTTCGCGCAACTGTTCGACTACCTGCGCCACGATGCGGCGCTGCGCACCAACACCATCCTCATCGTCGCGAGCGACAACGGCCCCGAACCGGGCGCCGGACGCGCCGGCCCTTTCCGCGGCCACAAGGGCAACCTCTACGAAGGCGGCATTCGCGAACCGTTCATCATCTGGGCGCCCGGCTTCATGCCGGCCGCCGCCGTGGGCACCACCAACACGTCGAGCGTGATTTCGGGGGTGGACTTGCTCCCCTCGGTGGCCCGCCTCGCGGGGGTGACGTTGCCCGCCCAGGTGGCCTTCGATGGCGAAGACTTCAGCCAAACCTGGCTGGGCCGCGCGGCCGCGCAACGCACCCGGCCGCTGTTCTGGGTGCGTCCACCCGACCGGCCGGGACCGGCTGACAACCGCTGGCCGGACCTCGCCATTCGCGAAGGCAACTGGAAACTGCTGCTGATGCGGGACGGCACCCGCCCCGAGTTGTATGACCTGAGCCACGACGAACACGAATCCCACAATCTCGCGGGCGAACATCCGGACATCGTCAACCGCCTCCGCGACCAACTACTCGCCTGGGCCAACCACCGGTTCACGCTTTGAACCTGGAATCCGCTGGCGCGGCAGGATTGGCGCTGGACGGACGGGGCCGGGCGGAGTAGATAGGTCTTCATGATGGCTGCTGTTCGTTCCTGCGTTGTTTGGGGCGTGAGTCCCACAACCGGTGGCTCGGCTTCCCTCACGGGTCGCAACCCACGTTTACGCCGGAGCGTCGATATACCGGCCAATTTCAACGCAGCCCATGCTGTCTGGCCTGCAACCAGTATGCGCACATTCATCTACGCCTGCTTAGTCTTAGCACTTTTGGCGATTGGCTGCCAAAAGCCCCAGCCTCAGGCGATCAATGCACCACTGGCGTTCTATGTCGTAAGCGACCAACCGATTGACGGTGGCAGGTTCATTGATACGCAAGATCTGCCGAAGCTCGGTTACGTTGCAGCAAAGCCAGACTTGGACATCACCATGCTGAAGGAAGTCTATCCACAGTCAAATGGCCTGGCGGTTGCGTTCGGAACGGAAGACGCCAAGGCGTTTGCGTCATTAACTGAGAAGTCGATTGGCAAACGGCTACTGGTTGTTGTGGGCGATAAGCCCGCAAGCGCGCCCAAAATTATGGCTCCAATCGAAGGCGGGTGTCTACTCATTCAATTCCTTGACCAAGCAGACTTGAAGAGGGCTGAGAACGACCTCAAAAAACTCATTTACTGAGGAGCAGCCAACTCCAAGGCTGGCTATGACCGATTGGGTGCAGCGGAAGAGCATCGACACCGCTTCCACCTTCGGTGTAGGCCATGCTGTCCAGACCGTTTCACGCAAATTTGAATGAGCATGCCAAAGCGCCCCCTCACACCGGACGAGCTGACCATCCTTCGTTTGATTCAACGATTGTATGGAGAGCAG
The DNA here is from genome assembly GCA_035765895.1 of Verrucomicrobiia bacterium. Lineage (NCBI taxonomy): Bacteria > Pseudomonadati > Verrucomicrobiota > Verrucomicrobiia > Verrucomicrobiia bacterium. The sequence continues at coordinate 15,572 of DASTWL010000014.1, forward strand.
AACCGGGCCGACGATGGCTGCTGTTCGTCTTTGCGTTGTCCGGAGCGTGCGTCCCACCACGGGTGGCTCGGCGCCGCTCGCGCAGCGCAACCCACGTTTACGCCGGAGAGCAGACACCCCTTCCACCTGCAGCGAAAGCCATGCTGGCTAGATGGTAATTGGACACACCCGTGAAAATTCAGGCCGGAGTCAAACTGCTGAAAGAGATTGAGGGTTATGGCAGCCCAATCGCCGACTCCGATCGATTCAACGCCGTCTTGAAGTTCTACCGCAACAAGGGAGACCCATTAGAGTTTGATACGGTTCTTCAAGACCCCGTGCCATACGTGGACGAGTCAGACGGTGCGATGCGCATTGCTTGGAGCGCAGCCACGCTCCACAGATCGCACGTGGTTTTTGAGCGCGATGCGGTTCTGGCGAGACAGGCAGACATGCTGCCCGGCATCTACTACGCCATGCTTGGAATGAAAACGATGGGATACAGATTTGTGGCCATTCCCCCACACCTTTACGCTCATTCGATGCATGCGATTCACGGCATAGATCGTGAGTCCGTCGTCAAGCTGGAGATTTTTTTGCTAAAGATTTATGCCAACGCAACCTGATGAGGTGAGAAGGCAGAGGCCCGTCGCAGTGCGATGGGTTAGAGTGCTCTGCCTATGAGAACCAAACCAATCCCCTCCGTTGGTCTCCCCTGTCGCCGCACACGGCGCGCCCAGCGGCTTCACCTTCAGCCTCGATCTCGGCGACCGTAAACATCACGCCGGCGTCCTCAATGCCGTCGGCGAGTTGGTCCACGCAGGTTCGCTCCTCAACACCCGGCCCCGTCAACCCAACCGCTGGCGGATGATTTCCGCGCCATCACCCGCCCCACCCCGTCCCAAGCAAAGCGATGCTTGCTCGCGGCGGGCGGCGGGATACACTGCTGCACGTTGGGCGCAAGTTGAATGCCGCTCCCCCATCCTCAAACCCAGCACATACAAACATGACCATCGCCCTTGTCGCCTTCCTTGTTATTGTTTCGCTCTTGTCAGTGCTTTTCATCATCCGCCGCTATCAGGCGGCGACGGCCGTGCAGCGACCGCAGATTATTTGGGCCGCTTGTGGCGCCGTTGCGTTGGCCATCCTGGTTGGTGTGCTAATCGGCCTCAGATAATTTCGGCGGCCATGAGCCGGGCGCGCCCTTTGAGTCAGGTCAAGCCAGGGCAAGCGGGCACGCCGGGAACGGCAGGACCGCCACCGAAGCGTCTTGGGCGCGTGCCGGCCCCTTTCCGGGCTTAAGGAATCGAAATCCGGAAGAAGCGGCGGAGGTCGTCCGACGGGATGGCCCAGTTCAGCGAGACCGGATCAAAGCCAAACGTGCCGGTGCGTTCCACGGTCCAGTCGGCCAGTGGCAAAGCCAGATTGGTGCTGGCCAAAATGGAATAACTCTGTCCCGCCGCGCCGCTGAAGCAGAAATTGAATTCGCGGCTGCCGGACAGGCCGGCGCCCTGGACGGCCGGTGCGGGCACTTCCGGCGCCGGCGCCGTCGGCACCACGGCCGACCAGCTGGTGCCCAGGCCAATGGCGCCGTAATCAAATTGTTTGCCGCTGTAACCGCCGCGCAAAAAAAACCGGTCGAAACTGAAATCGCCGGAAACGCCGCCGAGGTAGGTCGTCGCGGAACTTTGACTGTTCTCGCCAGCGGTCGTGTCGGGATCAAGCCACACGGTCAGGGTGTCGTCGGCATTGGCGTGGTAATCAATCCGCGCCACGAGCAAATGCACCTGCGCATCCACAAAAAGGTAATTGCCGCTGTGGTTGACGAGGTCCGCCGAGGTGCTGGTGGCGGGCGACCAAAGGCTGAACGCCCAGGCGGATGAACTGTTGCCGATCAAAACTCCCGTGGTGTCATCGCTGCGGCTCAATTGCAGTCCGCCGTAGGCACCGTTTCCGGTATCAAAATGCGCGCGAATCAGAAATCGCAGGTAGAGCGTGCCGCTGATGTTCCCACCGCCGATGGTGCCGCTGGCCGAATCCAGGAGCCCGGCGTCCGCGAACGGTCCGCCGGCGGACAGGTCGGGCAATGCCTCCAAGTTGGAGCCGTCGCCCTTGACGGTGACCGTCCCGCCGGAGGAGTGGAGCAATGGCGAGGTCAGCCCCGGAAAGGAAACGGTTGCCGCATCGGAAACACTCGCGCCAAAAGCATTGTCGAGCCCGAGCCATGAGCCGCCGGTGGCAAAACCGGTGCCATGAAAGGCTGTTCCCGGAAGATTGCCCGCCGCGTAATTGCCGAAATTGTCTTCCAACAGAATCTGGCCGGCCGCCCATCCCGAAGCCGGAAAAACGGTCAGGCTAAACTGGGCGCTGGCGGTGTTGGCGCCATCGGTCACGGTCAACGTCACCGTGCTGCGGCCGGTGCCGCCGGGACTGGGTGTGAGCGTGACGGTGCGGCCGGCGCCCGTGCCGTCGATCACAATGTTTTGCGTGGTCAGCAGGTTGGTGTTGCTGGACGACGCGATGACGGTGAGCGGATTGCCGCCGGTTGAACTCACCGTAAACGGAATGGCCGGGGTCGGCGTGGACGCAGCGGTGGTCTGGTTGGGCACCGTGGAAATGCCGACGGTGTTGTTGAGCGTCAGGTTGGAGAAAACCGCCTGGTTGTAATGGGTGTCATCCACGGCATTGGTGGCAGCGATAGCCGCCGTGACAGCCAAACCCACGTAGGCCTGCGCATTGAATCCCGGAATGCTCACCGCCGCCACCTGGGTCCACTGCGCGCCGCTCGTGGAGGCGTAGGCGATGAAGCTGTCGCCCGTGCGCAGCAAGCGCAACCAGCATGGCGCCGTGAATCCGGAGATGGTCGTGGTTTGTGCCGCCGCACCGGCGGTGGACCGGCTTTGAAACACCAGATGATTGTCGGCGGTCAGGGCAATCACGGCGTTGCGCGCGGTGGCGTCCAGACCTTCGCTGAACAGGATGCCGGCTTCCGCACCCGCGCTGGCGGATGGTTGGCCGGTCAGGCGCACCACCAATTGGGCATTGCTGACGCAGGGCTGATAAAGATAGTGAAAACCGTCGTTGGTGCCGCCGATGCCCGCGCCGCCGCCGCGCACGAGCCAGACGGCATTGGACGACGTGGACGCGCCCTCAATGACGTTGCCGCTGGCACCGACACAGCCGATGTCACCGGAGGTCCACGGGCTGGAAGCCGAAGCGAACGTGGCGACCAGCACATTGCTCGTCAGCACGGAACTTTCCGGCAAAGTCACTTCAAAGACATCGGCATCCGGCGCGCCGTTGGCCGCCCCGAGCGGCATCGCCGTGGTGTTTTTCACGCGCCGCATGACCGGGCCGATGGGCTGGCCGTTCAGCGTGACTTGTGCCGGGGCAAGGTCATCCGGCCAGTGGGGCGGACGATGCAGCCGCGCCACCCATGAACGTTGGGTGAGCGCACCGGTGAAGGTGCCGGCGGCCGGAGCAATCGCAACGGAAACGGTTTTCGCCGCGTCATCCGCCCACGTTTTGAGGGTGGTGGTGCGGAACTGACCCGCTTGGTAAGCCGTGGTCAGGGTGTCATCCTCGTAAAGCGTCGTCTGGTCGGTTTCCGTGGTGCTCGGATACACGTCCAGCGTGACAGGATCCCAGGGCAACTGCCCGGTGTATTCCATTTGCGGCGCGAGCGCAAAGATCGAACCGGAACGGATGAACAAGGGGATCTGGCCGAGCGGGGCGTCCACGGCGGCGGTGGCCGGGCCGTTCACGGTGGCGCCGGTCCAGGCATTGATCCATTTGCCCGGCGGAACCCAAAGGGTCCGGGACGGATTTGCCCCGAGCGATTGCAACGCAATCACGTCTTTGCCGCCCAACTGCAAATACTCGAGGCGCAGCGAGCAGGTTTGGCCGGCTTTTAGGATGCTGCTGGACGTCGTGGTGACGGAGTCATTGGGGCCCCAATTGTCGATGCAAAGCTGGTTGTCCACCCAGACGCGCACGCCGTCGTCGGACAACGCGGCCAAATGCACGTCGCCGGCTCCGGGCGGGATGGTGAGGTTGCCAATCCACCGCACGGTGAAATTTTGCGCCGGCACGGAACCGCCGGGGCTGCCGCTGTTCCAATTGAAATCAAGGTTGGGATCCACCCGCGTCAACGTGGGCGCGCCGCTCAGGTTCGTGCTGGAAAAATAGGCGGCGTTCAGCCCAGGCTGGCCGTTTGTCGTGGTCAGCCACGACGACGGAATGGTGGTCGCGCCGCTGTCAATCATTGGGGCCACCAGCAGCGAATGGCCGATCAGGTATTGGTCCTCGCGGCTGGCGTCCGCGTATTGGGGGTAATCCAGATCCAAACGCCGGAGCAACGGTTCGCCCGTTTCATAATTCTCGTGCGCCGCGGCGTAGAACACCGGCAGCAGCCGATAGCGTAGGTTGAGCAGGCGCCGCGCCGTCCATTCGGCCTCCGGCCCAAAGGTCCACGGCATGCGCGTCAGGTTGTAGGTGCAATGCGGACGGTAGATGGGCGAGAGCGCGCCATATTCAATCCAGCGGATGTAACCTTCCGGAGTCGGATTGCTGGTGTGCCCGCCGAGATCGTCGCTTTCGTAGGGGAACAACGCTTGCACGCCCGAGTGAACGGCGTTTTGCACGGCGTATCGCAGATAGGTTGAGGAAGGGCCGATGTCGCCGGTCCATTGAATGGGATAGGTGTGCGCCGCGACGTTCATTGGCCGGTTGCGGACGCCGTTGTCGATGCCGTCAATGTTGGCCATGATCATCGGCCGCAAGGACGCGTTGGTGGCGTCCGTGGCGTCATGATAAACCCGCATCCCCCACACTTCGTGGCGCAAATTGGGCGAGGGCGACAACAAGCTGACGCCCCAGTTGCGGTCATACCACCAGACGTCCAATCCTTCGCCGAGCAGTTGTGTCAGGTTGGTGTAGCGATAAGTGACTTCCACCGGATCCAGCGCATTCGCAGCCACCGGTTCGGGATGATCGTTGAACATCACGCGGACGTTGGCGGCGTGCGCTTCGGAAAGGAAACGCGGCATGTCGGGAAAGAAATTGGAATTGGGCTGGTAACCGGTGGAGGCGTTCACGCGCCAGCCCGTGTCGCAAACCAGCGCATCCAGCGGAATGGAACGCGAACGGTAGGCGGCAATCTGGTCCAGTGCTGTGGATTCGGTGTAATCATACCAGCGGCTGTCCCAGCAGCCGAACGCCCAGAGCGGAATCATGCCCGTGTGGCCGGTCAGTTTGAGAAAATCACTGCGCAACTGTTGGTAGCTGCCGTTGGGCACAAACACATAAACGTCGGGGGCATCGTTGTTCGTGTCCCAGCCGCTCGTGGACGCGAGCGGCGCGCCGGGTGGAGCGGGAGTTATGCCCCAGCCTGGCGGCATCAGACGTGGCGAATCGGCAAACGACCAGGACGCTGGTTTCTCCGCCGGCCCCGGCAGCCAGACGCTGTTGTTCAGGCTGCCGTCATACGTGAAGTTGGTCTGCCCGCCCGGCGACGTCAGGTAAATGCCGCTCAAGGACGTCGCGCCAGAGGGGACATGCACCGTGTAGTTCGGCGTGGAGATCAGCACCTGCCCGGCTCCGAGATTGGTGGTGCTGGCGGTGCCCGGCCAGTCGCGGCTCACCACGTGAAACGTGGGACGGTCTTCAAATCCCTCCGGCCCCATCACCTCCAGCCGGACGAGGTTGCTGGACAGGCATTGAACACGGACGGAGCCGACAACCACGCTGTCGCCGGCGATGAGGTTCTGGCTGATGAGCCCAAGATTAACAACGGCAAACAGGGCAACGGTGGCAACTTTCATGTTATGGATCGATCGGACATTTCCCCGGTGCGGGGACTAAATGGAAAACGGCAAAAATGGTTCCGGCAAAATCACGGCAAACGGCGGACGGGGAAATCGCGTCACGGATTGATGTCCGTCGCAAAGTGGCTGGCCACGTAATACAGGTCTTCCTTGTCCGCGTTGGCCAGGGCACCGGCGCTCGAGGCGCCGCCAATGTTGTAATACTTGGAGGGACTCAGGCTGTTGGCAAAATTGATGACCAGTTGATTAACCCACTTGTGGGATTCCGCATGCCCATCGGCAAAGCTGAACGTGCTGTTGGCCCCGTGAAACGCCGCCGGCGAGTCAACCCATTGGGCGGTAAAAAACGGCGAGGGGCCAATGTCCGGTCCGCCGGGCTTCATGTCCCACGCATGCTGGTTTTCGATGTAGGTCGCGCCCCCCAACGACTGGGAAGCACATTCCTCCACCCACAAGAACCGGTCGCTCGCGTGCATCAGCTGGGATTCCTTGCTGATGGTTCCCAAGTGGCTGCCCGGAAAGGCGGTGCTGTCGCCGCCCACAAAGCCGCCGGCGCCCGAGTAGCTGTCCCAACAATACTGCGGCAAACTCTTCCGCACATCCCCGGGGCAATGCAGGACATCAGCGTTGGGCGCATAGGGATACAGCGGGCCGATTTTGTAGCCCTCCCGAAAACGCCATTGGATGGCGTCCTGACCCGAAAGGCTGGCGGGCGGCGTGGTGGGAACCAAATCGGCCTCCACCCGCCAGTTCGCCGGGTTGGCGCCCGGGATCGTGCTGAAACCCACCACCCGGCCGGCATTGTCACTCACATACATCGTCCACGCCAGGGCCAGTTGTTTCTGGTTGCTCAGACACGTTGCCTGGGTTGCCCGTTTCTTTGCGGCTGACAACGCCGGCAGCAGCAGCGCCGCCAGAATGGCAATGATGGCGATGACCACCAACAGTTCAATCAGCGTGAACCCGGCGCGCGTCCGGGCGGATTGACGGACCCTGGTTTTCCGCCGAAAGACCATGATTTCTTCGATGTAGATTTTCAACTTGTTCGTCCCGATTGAGGTTGCAAAGGCTGGCGGGGCCACCCCGGGACCCCGCCAGCTGTCCATGGCGCGCTGTTCCTTCAAGCCGCGGCCCGTTCCCAATGATTGCTACTGGCGCAGGCGATAAAATTCCGCCGCATTGGTGGTGGACAAAGGCTGCGGGTTGGATTGATTTGCCTTGTCGGTCCAGGGTCCGCTTACCGCAGGCGCACTTTGCAGCGTGCCGTCGCCGGTCCAGGAAAGCTGCCCGTTCTGGATGCTCAACCGTCCCGGTGGCACGACCGCGGGGAAGCCAAGGTCCTGCGCGGAGGCCGCGACGACCACGTTGGTAAACTCGGCAAAGGTCGATCCGTTGCCGCAACGCAGCCGGATGTTGTTGAACGTATTGTTCATGGAGACCGTCAACGGCGATTGCGGTTGGTTGGCCAGACTCTTGGAGAAGTCGGGATCCAGCCAGATGGACTCGGCCGTGGGGCCGTTGGAGGCATACACGCTCTTGATCACGAACGTATGCCATTCGCCCGGCACGATGGGCGTAATGGGCAACACATCGGGCTCACCCGCCTCCTTGGCATCCGCACTCCAATTCGTGGACAGCCAGGCGTTGCCGACCAGCAATCGTTCGCTGTTGTCCTGGAAGAAATGCAGGCCGCCAAAGGAGCCGCCGGCGTTGGGATCAGTTTGTGGGAAGTCGTAAAACACCATGCTGAACCGCGCGTAAAGCGTGTTCGTGGACGCGGGGCCGAAATTGCCGTTGAGCCAGCCGTTCTGCGAATCCCACAAGGTCACGTATGAGCCTTCGTAAACATCGAACGGCCCATCCAATTTTACCGGCAGCGTGGGATACGAATCCGCCGTAAAGGACCACGTCGCGTAATACGGCGTGTTGTTCGAGTCCGTCAAACTGACTTGCACCGTGTGCGCCGATCCCGGCGTGAAGGCACTGGGCGGCTGGTAACTCATCGAGATGGAGCTGGCCGTGACGGTGAAGCTCGGGTCCACCGGATTGCCATCCAAAGTCATGACGACCGTGTTGGTGCCGATGCCGTAGGAGCCGAACAACACATCCACACCCACGGGCGTGGACACCGGCGCGGACGAGGCGTTGACGGCAGGAACATAGTTTTGAAATACCGGATCCATCGAGGGGGCGAAGCCAACCCCGTCCGAAGTCGCCGCCACCAAGATGTTGGAATACAGGGCGCTGGCCGGCGCGAAGCCCGCACGCAGACGGATGTTGTTGAACGCATTGTTGCAGGAAAGCTCCAGCGGGGGATTGGGTTGGGCGGCTTCAGTCTGGCCAAAGTCCGGGTCCAGCCAAACTTTAACCGTGGCATTGCCGCCGCCGGCCGGATAATCCGCGCGCACGACAAACGTGTGCCATTCATTGGTCGCAAAAGGTATGTAGGGAGGAATGTCCGTGTCGGGAACCGCCGCCGCCACGCTCCAGTTGGCGGTGCCACCACCCTTGCCGGTCAGCAACCGCTCGGTGTTGTCCTGGAAAAATTGCAGGCCGCCCCAGGTGGGACCGGGTGGATTCAGATTAACAAAGTCCGCGCTGAAACGGACATACAGCGTTTTCGCAAGCGTCCCCTGATAATTGGTCCCGATCCAGGGATCGTTGGTCGCGGCGAAAATGACGGTGTCCACATTGTTGCTGGCGGCAAACGTCCGGTTCAGCGCGATCGGCAGGGCGGCGAAACCGGTCGTAAAAGTCCACGTGTTCGTGAACGAACTGCTGTTCGCATCCGTGACCACCAGTTGAACGGTGTGCAGCGTGCCCGAACTCAGGGGCGTCGAGGGTTGGTAACTGATCCCGAGGATGCTCGGGGAAATCGCGCTCGTGTCCGGCGTGACAGCGCTGCCGCCATCAATGCGGAGCGAGGCGGACTGGATGGGGTAACCGCCCACGAGCACCTGCGCGCCGATGCTGGTATTGGTGGCGATGTCAAACGATCCCGGCGCCGGAAGCTGCGCCTGGAATTGCGGTGCCACCGAAGGTGGAAATCCCACGTCGGTCGGTTGCGCGCCCACGATGATGTTGGTCCACGTGGCGCTGGCCGTGCCATTGCCGCAGCGGAGCCGGACGTTGTTGAAACTGACATCCGCGCTCAGCGTGACCACATTTGTCTGCGCTTCCTGCGGTTGGCTGAAATCGGGATCCAGCCAGATTTTCACGCTGTCGTTGCCATTGGTCTGAAAGTCGATGCGCTCGACGATGGTATGCCATTCGCCCAACACCACGGGCGTCAGTGGATTGAGATTCATCTGCAGGCCGCCCGCATCCAGGCTCCAGTTGGTGGAAACCCACGCGTTGCCGGCGATCAGCTTTTGCGCATTGTCCTGCATGAAATGCAAACCGCCGTAACCGCCGCCATTGCCGGTTTCGCCATTCAGGTCATTGAAGACCATGCTGTATCGGGCATAAAGAGTCCGGACGGAGTTGGTGTCATAGTTGGTGCCCAGCCAGGCTTCACCGGCGGCTGTAAGAATCGTCAGATCATTGCCACCGCCCGTGGTCAGCGGTCCGGCCAGCGCCACCGGCAATGCCGCGTAGCCCGTGGTAAAGCTCCACGTGTTGGTGTAGGAAACCGTGTTGTCGTCCTGCACGATCACCCGAACCGTGTGCGTCGTGCCATAGTCAAATGTCGAGACCGGCGTGTAACTGATGCCCATGAGACTCGAACTGCCGGTGACGGTGGGCGTGACCGCATTGCCGTCGAGCGAGAACGACACGGACGCCAAATTCAGCGGCACACCGCCGGAGGCCACATTCAGGCTGATCGTGGCGTTCGTCGCCACGCTCAGAGCACCCGCCCCGGGCGAAAGCGCCTGAAACGACGGTGGCGTGGCGGAAATAATCGTCAGCCGGTCAAACTGATAATCCTGGCCGTTGCCAGGCGAGGTGCCGGCATTGCGCCGGATGAAGGCCGACTGGGCGATGGGCGCATTCGCGATGGTCCCGGTGAAACTGGCCCCAGTGGCCAGATCGGTGAACGTATAAGTCGTGGCACTGTTCAAGGTGAACTTGTAGGTGACAAATTGCTGGTAGGCATACTGAAAGTTGGTCGCCACCCCCACGCTCGTGGTGGCATCGCTATACCAGCCATTCAAATTGTCGCCGCCCAGATGCCAGTAGCTGAACAAAATGTTTCCGCCTGCGTCTTCGAGCGCAAAACGGTTCGTGGTATTCCCGTTGTCCAAACTGTTCAAACGCAAGGCCACCAGAAAGGAATCTCCCGGCGAGAGGGGCGTGTTGAAAGGACGGATCGCCTCGGTGCCGTTGTTGGCCGAGGTGTTCCACAAATCAAATGAGTAACCACTCGGGCCGTTGTTTTGAATGAACGCGCCGCCCGTGCCCGTCACGGTAAAGGTCCAGGGGCCGAAGCCGTAGCCGCCGTTCTGGCCGCCCGTGCCCAATCCGTTGGGTGCGCCCAGTCCGGTGTAGGCAGGATCAGAGGCCTGATCAAAGGCATTGGTGGTTTGGGCGGAAGCCTGGTTCATGGCCAGCCAGGTCGTGACCAGGGCAGCCATCATCAGCGATGTCTTGCAGTGGGTTCGTTGTTTCATAGGGGTTTGTGTCAGCTTGTCGGCGTTTGCGTTCCCGCTTGAGGGAAAATGAACCAATAATTTCAGATTGGTGACCAATCCGTGGTGGTGGCGCTGCGATCACCAACCTCGCGCGACCATTCGACCGGGGAGCCGCTCGCACGGCGGTCCGCAACGAAATCGGCCCGGCGCCGTCAGACGTCTTCGAACCACTTGTCACCGTGGCCGACGTCGAGAGACCGCTTACGAGAATGGGCTAAAAATAGAGCCGCAGTTGGAACGGACAATACCCATGAACGTGGGTAGTCAGCCTTCGCGCCCGCGCGACCGGAGAGGCGGGCGTCAATTCAATTTGCGCATCGAATGGACGGACAACAAACCCGGCATTCACCTCAACGAATGCCGGGGAGTCGTTCATCACGAGCCAATAAACTCACATTCCGCGTCCGGAACGACGACGCAAAACCGCCAGCAACCCCACGCCCGCCCCAACCAGCGCCAGCGATGACGGCTCCGGCACGGGACTGATGTCCACGGTCAGGTTGTCCAGGTTGATGTCAGCGCTGTTGCCGTTGCCGATTCTCAACCCGTCAAGCGCCAGGCCGGCCGGTCCGGTGCCGCTGGCAGAAAACCCGGAGGATGAGAACGTCCAGGCGCCGGTGTCGTATTCGTAAGTCAGCGTCAGGTGATTGTTCAGCGTGCTGTCGGCACCAAAGTAGCGGCCAATGGAGCCGTCCGTGCCCCAGGCAGAAGCGCTGGGATCGCCCGCAAACATTGTTTCCGATCCCGGGTTGTTGGCGTCCACAAAACCCGCATACAGGCTGATTCCCGCCCAGCCATTGTTGAGTGACGCACCATTGGACGGCGGAAGCGTGTCGAAAGAAAGCGTGAGCACCTCGCCGGCTCCCAAAGCGGCGGTGAAGCTGTTGAACAGCAGCCGCTGATCGCCGCTGGTGTCCAACGAATTGGCCGCGCTGACGGCCGCCGGGCCCGGATTGGCCCCGGCGCTTCCGCCCCAAAGCCCCCCGACGTCCGCGGCTTTGCCGATGATCAAGGTTCCCGGAGCTTCGCTAAAATCATCAGAAAACACAGTGCTTCCGCGGCACAGGGACGGGCAGGCTGCCAGCGCCAGGCCGGCAAACAAGGGAGTCAAAACGTGAATTGAGCGACGGAAGAGCGGTTGTTTCATGCGCAGGTTTTTTGTTTTAGGAATCCAAATGTCACCCCGGGTCGTTTTTGAGCGACCGGCTCAAGGGGATCGGCGGGAGAGGCTACAACTGCTGCGGGGCGCAACAATACCCATAAACGGGTGTATGCCAAACCAGTTGGAGTCGGCCGCAGGCGGGAACATCAAAACCCATCGCGCGGGGTTCAGCGCCATTGATGCCCGGTCACGCCGGCCCGTGTTTTACGGCACCACGAAAGGCGGGGGCTGCAGATATTTCGCCGCCGCTTCACCCCGCGAATGGACGTGCAGCTTGGCGTATATGTGCTTCACGTTCATGCGGACGGTTTCGATGCTGAGCGATAGCTGATGCGCGATGTCCTTGTAAGTCGAGCCCTTGGCAAGCAGTTCCAGCACTTGTTGTTCCCGCGGAGACAGGGCGGCCACGCTGTCGTCCTTGGCGGCGCCGATCTGGTTGAAGTAAGCCACCACCTTGCGGGCAATGCTGCTCGACATGGGCGAGCCGCTGCCATGCACCTGCCGGATCGCCTCCAACAACTCCCCGGTGCTGGTGCGTTTCAACAGGTAACCACTGGCGCCGGCCAGCAGCGAATTGAAAATTTTCTCGCTCTCCTCATAGACCGTCAGCATGAGACACCGCACTTCCGGCCAGAGCGTTTTGAGCCGTTTGACGCACTCCACACCGTCCATGCCCGGCAGGTTGATGTCCATCAGCACCACGTCGGGCGCATCATTGGGGATGCCCCGCAGGGCTGCCTCCGCTGTTCGATACGCATTGACGCAGTTCAAGTCCGGATCGCTGTTGATTTCCCGGGCCAGATTTTCCCGCAACCAGGCCTGGTCCTCGACGATCACCACCTTGATCCGGGCGGTGGCGGAACGGTTTTTGTCACCGGTAGTTTTCATGATGCGGTTTTCCCCCGGCGGATCGGAAAATAAAATCTCACGTCGGTGCCCGCTCCCGGCCGGGTGGCAAATTCCACCCCACCGCCGATGGCGCTCATTCGTCGCTGCATGTTTTCCAGGCCATTTCCCACGCCGGTGGCTTGATCGAGCCGGAAGCCTGTGCCGTTGTCCGCCACCCGGATGGAAATTTGATTTTCTCCCACCTGCAAAGCGAGCTGGATTTCCGTGCAGGCCGCATGCTTGACGGCGTTGTTCAAGGCTTCCTTGACCACCATGAACAGGGCGTGCCGGACCTCGGCCGTCACCGGCAGGTCAGGCAGGGCCAGCGGCACCTGCAACTGGCAGGCGATGGTGGTTGAACCCAGCAGATCCTTCATGAAATACACGAGGTAGTCGGCCATTTCCTTCAACGTGTCGTTCCGGGGATTGATCGCCCAGACGATTTCGTCCATGGCCCGGATGGTGTCGCGGGCCGTTGCTGCAATGGTCTGGCGCGTCTCGGCGTTCGCCTCCCTGACCTGCTCATGCAGCTCCATCAAATCGCTGAGCTTGCTGATTTTTGTGAGGCTTACCCCCACTTCATCGTGAATGTCCTGGGCGATGCGGGTCCGCTCCGTCGCGACCGCCCGCTCCTTTTCAAGCTGCTGGATTTGGACCTGGGCACGCCGCCGTTCCAACAGCTGCACCGCCCCCGCCACCGCCGCCAGCAACATCGCCACGCAGATCGCCACGAACCACCATGCCTGCCAGAAATGCCGCAACAGCACGTCTTCAAATGACGTTCCCACCACCATCTCGCTGAACTTCCAGCCCCCACCGTAGCCCCGATGGATCAGGCGGAATTCGTCGAAGGTGGCGTCGGTCTCAAAATGAACCACGATGTTCCTGGGCTGGTTGAATTCGGTCGCCCCGGTGGAAAGATCCGGGTTCAGCCAGACCGTGACGCGCGCGTCCCGACCGGGCTCGTAATCAATTTTAAAAACGATATACCGCGGCGTGCCGGCCCGCATATACTCGTAGGCAAACGGCGGATCGGGAGACGCCGAGTTGAAATCCTGGAAGCCCTTCGGTGCCTTGGGCACATGCAGGGCCGAGTAAGCCATGGCCCCTCCGGCATTGCCGATGCCCAAGTGCTCCTGCCGTTTTGCCACCAGCATGAATCCGGCCTCGAATTGATTGATCACCTTCGCGGCCGTGTCGGAAATCGGATCGACCTTGATACGAAAATAAAGCGTGCCAGACGAATTGGTGGTCTGTGGCGGAATTGCCCCGTGAAGAATGTCCTCCCCGTCGCCGTTGTTGCAAACCAGGACCGCTCCAGGATGGCTCCACAAAATCGCGCCCCGTGCGGGAAACGCAACGGCCAGAAACGCGACGGCCAACATGACCGCCGCGCTCATCCGCCTGACCTCGTGATTGCCTTGGAGTGTCCTGCGCGCCCGGCCCGCTTCGCCACACCACGCTTCCATGTGCCGGTGTCCTTGAAGCGTGAGGGTTTTGTGGGAGGTCTTCACCGTTGATGCCGTTGCCCGGATTCATGGGGAACAGCCTGGCCCGGGCTTCAAAGGCGGCTACTTCACCAACACTTCGGCAATCTGCACGGCGTTCAAGGCGGCGCCCTTGAGCAACTGGTCGCCGCAGACCCAGAAGGCCAGGCCGTTCTCCATGGCGCAGTCCCGGCGGATGCGCCCGACCTCGCAATGGTATTTCTCGGACGTGAACAGGGGCATCGGATACTTTTTGTTCTCCGGCTCGTCCACCAGATCCAGACCGGGCGCCTGTTTGAGGACGTCGCGCGCCGCGGCCACGGTGACGGGCTGCTCGAACTCGGCACTTACGGCCACGGAATGCGAGCGATACACGGGCACCCGCACGCAGGTCACACTGGCCCGGAAGGAAGGATGATGCATGATCTTGCGTCCCTCGTTTTCCATCTTCATTTCCTCCTTGGTGTAACCCGAAGGCAGGAAGGCATCGACCTGCGGCAGCACGTTGAACGCGATCTGATGCGGGTAAACCTCCTTGGTTACCGGCTGCTGGTTGACAATCTGGCCAACCTGCCGTTCCAGTTCCTCGAGCGCCTTGGCGCCCGTGCCGGACACGGCCTGATAACTGGAGGCAAAAATGCGCTTCACGCCAAAGGCCTTGTGCAACGGATACAACGCCATCAGGGTGATGGCCGTGGTGCAGTTGGGGTTCGCAATGATGCCCTTGTGCCACCGGCAGTCCTCCGCGTTGATTTCCGGAATCACCAGCGGGACGTTGTCGTCCTGCCGGAAGGCGCTCGAGTTGTCCACCACCACGCAGCCGGCCTTGGCCGCGATGGGCGCGAACTCCTTGGAAATGCTGCCACCCGCACTGAAGAGCGCGAGGTCGATGCCCGCAAACGAATCCTGGGTCAATTCCTGCACTGTGATGTCCGTGCCCTTGAATTTCAGCTTCTTGCCGGCCGACCGGGCCGAAGCCAGCAGCGTCAGCTTCCCGACCGGAAACTGACGCTTTTCCAAGGTTTTGATCATTTCAATGCCAACGGCGCCCGTCGCGCCGACCACGGCCACATGCGGATTGCGATTCATAAAGCGGCGGGAGGATACCCGCGAAGCGCAGCGTGTCAACGTGAGGCGGCCGGTATTGCCCTTGAAATCGGCCGGAGCGAAACTACTCTGTCTCCGAAGCAAGTGGCCGTCATTTGCTTGGAATTTGGGATCCAACACCATGCCCATCAGCCGAGGCCGCCGCACTTGGACGTCGTTTGACGAGATGCGCGAGGCCGCCGAAAAAGGCGACCCGCAGGCACAATGCTACCTGGGAGTCTGCTACCAGACCGGCCAGAGCGTCGCGCCGGATCCCGTCGAGGCCGTGCGCTGGTATCGCAAGGCGGCCGACCAGAACGATCCCGTGGCCCAATGTTACCTCGGCTTCTGCTATCAGTCCGGCATTGGCGTGCCGCAGGAATTTGGCGAAGCCGCCAAATGGTATCGCGAAGCGGCCGAACAAGGTGACCCCGCCGCCCAATACAACCTCGGCGTCCTCTACGAAACCGGCCAGGGCGTCCCGCAGAATTTTGCGGAGGCCTTCAAATGGTTCCAAGCCGCCGCGGAACAAGGCGAACCGCAGGCCCAGTTCAATCTCGGCGTTTACCACGAAACCGGCCAGATCGTCCCACAGGACTTCGCGGAAGCGGTCCGCTGGTATCGGCTGTCCGCCGAACAGGAATGCGCCCCCGCCCAGTGCAATCTCGGCCTGTGTTATCAGACCGGCCGCGGCGTGGAGCCCGACAATCGCCAGGCCGTCCGCTGGTTCATTCGCGCCGCCAAACAGGGGGACAAAACCGCCCAGCATAATCTCGGCGTGCACTACGCCATGCTGGAAATTGAAGCCGAAGAAAAGGCGCTGGCGGATGCCGAGGCCGGGACGGAAGGAGAAGCCGAACCCACCGCCGAAGAGGAGGCATAAGCCCGCCGTTCACCCGCCCGCCGGCTTTCCGCTCGCCGCCTTTCGCCGGACCTGACGCAGCCGCGCTTTGACGCGCAATTTGACCCGGCGTCCGAGTGCCTCCACGCGGTTGTGCGCCACGTCCCGCAGCAGCGTGTAGCGGGTGTGCGGCAAGCCGCTGTTCGCAATGTCCTCGGGTGCCGTGTTCTTCACGTCCACCCCGGGCACCAAATCCATGCCTGCCCGGCGAAAAATGTGCCGCACGAATGCCGAACAAAAAATGGACCGTTCGCGCGCCAGCAGATTCGCCTCCGCCCGCAAGGGTGCATGGCGCAGGGCAATCAAGGTGCCGAACAGTTCACGGATGGAGTAGCGCTCGTGATTGGCCACGAGTTCCAGCCCCTCACAAACGAGCGTCTTCACCTGTTCCGCCGACAGGCCGAAGTCCAGAACGGCCAGCGAGGAATAAAGTCCCTCATCGTGGTATTTCGTGACGCGATTTTCCTGCACGCCGAGTTGAATGTGTTTGCGATGGATTTGGATGTCCGATTCCACCACCCAGTGATGGCCGTCCACCCGCACCCCTTCAAATACAAAGGCGTGCGACCAAACGCCCCATTGACGCCGGTCATGCAGGTGTCGTTGCGCGCGACAGATGGCCTGATCCACGAGGGTGGTTCCGCCCGCCAGCCCGATCCGGCCCGGCGCGGCGTAACGTTCAAGAAACTCGCGATTGGAAAGCCCGTTGACGGGGATGATTTCACCCATACGTATGTGGAGAAGAATTTCCGGGCCAGTGCGTGCCCGGCCACGCCGCACATGGAGGCATGAACCGGTCCCCCGCGCAACCCCGAATCGCCCTCCCAAAAACTAGGGATTGAATCAGGCGCGACCGACGTTAGATTGCCCGGAAGCCGGGCGGCCCGGCTGGTGAATCCCACCCTGGAAGTTTCAGCGGATGGCGTGACGCGTGATTGGAATAGAAATGGCCGTTGAAGTGAACCCAAACCAGACCGGACCGACGCATGAGATCAGCCCTGATCGTCGATGACGACGCGGATTACCGCGCGCTGGTGGCCGACCAGTTGCGAACCGGCGGCTGGGCTTTTTGGGAGGCGGACAACGGCGAGCGCGCCATGGAGCTGATCCGCGAACACCGGCCGGCGGTCGTGGTCTGTGACCTGTTGATGCCGCGCGGCAACGGGTTCCAAGTCTGCCAGAATTTGCGGTCCGATCCCCAATTGCGCGGCACGCGCATTGTCATCACCACGGGCCGCTCGTTTCCCAGCGACCGGCAGGCCGCCCTGGAAGCAGGAGCCGACGCTTATTTTGTGAAACCGTTCGATGTGCCCACGCTGGTGCACATGTTGCAGGAGCTTGTTGAGAGCCCGACCACCACGCCTCCGCCGCCGGCCGCCGGTGCTGCAGACGAACGCGTCTGGTTGAAATTCTGGGGCGTGCGCGGTTCGATTGCCACGCCCGGTCCGGCCACGGTTGGTTACGGTGGCAACACGGCATGCGTCGAACTGCGCGCCCACGGTCAGATCATCATCCTGGACGCAGGCACGGGCTTGCGCGCGCTGGGCCGTGAACTGACGCGCGAATTCAAGGAACAGCCCCTGCAGTTAGACATCCTGCTCACCCACACGCATTGGGACCACATCCAGGGGCTGCCGTTCTTTCAACCTCTTTACCGGTCCAACAACCGCATCCGCATCTTCGGCTACGAAGGGGCGCGCAACGGGCTGTTCAAAGTCCTCTCCAGCCAGATGGAAAGCCCCTACTTCCCCGTGGGTTTCGAGGAACTGCCCAGCAACGTCGAGATTGATGAATTGCGGGACATGGATTTCCCGGTGGGCAACGTTCGCGTGCAGGCATTCTTCGCCAACCACCCGGGCATTTGTGTGGGCTACCGGCTGACGACCCAGGCCGGCTCCGTGGCTTTTTTCCCGGACAACGAACCGCCCAACCGGCTCCATCACCGGCCCGAGGGAAGTCCGCCGGCCGTCAACACCCGCTTTGCGCAGAGCGAATCGCGCAAGCTGGTCGAGTTCCTGCGGGACACGGATGTGTTGATTTTGGATGCCCAATACGATGCGGAAGAATACGAACGGCACAAGGGCTGGGGCCACGGCTGTGTGAACGACGTCGTTGAACTCGCCATCGCGGCCCACGCCAAACGGCTTTACCTCTTTCACCACGATCCGGACCACGACGACGCGAAGATTGGTTCCATGGTGGAACAGGCCCGGCAACTGGCCGCACAGCGGCATTCGACCATCGAGATTGAGGCCGCCCGCGAAGGGATGGTGGTTCAACTGAACACCCCGAAGCCGGCCGGCGGCGAAACGTGAGCCAGCCGCGCGGCGCGCTCAGCCCTTCCAATCCAGCGCCCGTTTCTTCAGGGCATAGACGTAACCCACGACGAGAATTCCCAGGAAGGAAAGCATGGCGCCCAAAATCAGGCCCGCCTGGTGACGTAACATGTCCTTGTAAACCACCGCCCACGGATAGAGAAAGACCACTTCGATGTCGAAGAGGATGAACAGCATCGCCACCAGGTAGAACTTTACCGAAAGACGCGTGCTGCCCTCGCCAATGGGGAGCATGCCGCACTCGTAAGCCGTATCCTTGATCTTGGACCGTTTCGCGGACCGGCCAAGCATCACTGAGCCCACGAGCATGCCGCCGGTGAACAGGACCGCCAAGCAGCCGAGCATCAGGACCGGCAAATACTGCTGAAGTTGCGTCGTCTCCACGCACCGGATTGTAGGCGTCGGGCCATCCAGTTCAAGGCGTTTCCCCAATGCGCCAGGCAACGAACATCCTCTGGCATCTGCATCTGGAACGTGAGTTGAACAGAAGGCTTGGCCGACACCATGACTTCGACTGATTTCGGAGAAATCCGGAATTTCCGTGTTTTCCCTGCCAACGTTTCCCGCTACATCACCCCGGCGCACCCTGCGCCATCATGGAAGCTAACCAATTTGCCGAGTTTGAAAGCAAAATGCGGGCGGCCGGCTTGAACGATGCCTGCATCACCGCGTTCCGCCACAATTACGCAGCGCTGGTCGCCGGGCAGACCGGCCAGATTCCCGAGGCCAGCATCCAGCCGGTCTCCGCGCTGCCGCGGTATGAGGAACTGCCCCGGACCGCCCGGCCAAACATCCAACTGCTGGGGCAAACGGTTGTGCTGAAGCTCAATGGTGGTCTCGGCACCAGCATGGGGCTCGAATCACCCAAGTCGCTCCTGCCGGTCAGGGACGGCGAAACCTTTCTCGATCTGATTGCCCGCCAGATTTTGCACCTGCGCCGGACGCATTCGGTGCCACTGCGATTTCTGCTGATGAACAGCTTCAGCACCAGCGCACCCACCTTGGCCGCCCTGCGAAAGCATCCCGAACTGGGCGAACCCAAAGGGCTGGAGTTGATGCAGAACTTCGTGCCCAAGGTGGATCTGGCCACGCTGCGCCCGGCCCGCTGGCCCGCCAACCCGCAACTGGAATGGTGTCCGCCCGGCCATGGCGATTTGTTCGCCGCACTCGCCGGATCGGGCTGGTTGCAACGGCTGCTGGACGCCGGTGTGAAATACCTGTTCGTCTCGAATTCCGACAATCTCGGCGCCAGTCTGGACCTGCCATTGCTGAATTACTTCGCGCAGTCGAACCAGCCGTTTCTCATGGAAGTCTGCGAGCGCACTGCGGCTGATCGCAAGGGCGGTCACCTCGCCCAGCGCGCCGGGCGGTTGCTCTTGCGCGAGTCCGCGCAATGTCCGGCCGCCGACGAAGCCGCGTTTCAAGACATCGCCCGCCATCGGTTCTTCAACACGAACAATCTCTGGGTGCGTCTGGATTTGCTGGCTGAAGTGCTGGCCCGGCACGGCGGCATGATCCCCCTGCCCTTGATCAAGAACATCAAAACCGTGGATCCACGCGACGGCCAGTCACCCAAGGTCGCCCAACTGGAGACCGCCATGGGCGCCGCGATTGAATGTTTTGAAAATGCCGGCGCCATTGTGGTGCCGCGCACCCGCTTTGCGCCGGTAAAAACCTGCGCCGACCTGCTCGCGGTCCGGTCGGACGCCTATGAGACCACGCCGGACTGGCGCATTGAAATGCGACCGGAACGGCATGGGCAACCACCCGCGCTCAATCTGGACGGCGCCCATTACAAGCTCGTGGACCAGCTCGACGCCTTGACGCACCACGGCGTGCCTTCCCTGCGAAGTTGCGATTCGCTGACCGTGAACGGTGCGGTTCAGTTCAGCGCGGCCAACGTCTTTCAGGGAAAGGTGGCGATCACGAACCGCTCCGACTCGCCCAAGGCATTGCCACCGGGAGATTATACCGACACGAATCTGATGCTGTAATGGAATGCCGGCGGATGCCGGCTTCAGTTCGCCTTTTTGGCCGCCCGGGACCGCACATGGTCGAAGTGTTCCTCCGATACGATGTAGCCCACGCACCCCGGCGCGCCGCACCGGCACGGATGATCAAGATAGTCGGCCAGGTCATAACCGTAGTTGAAGGACAGTTCCTCGCCCGCCTTGATGTCGCGCAGTGCAATGATCCAGACGCGTCCTGCGTCCTCGTCCAGTTCCGATTCGCAATTGGGCACGCAACTGTGGTTGAGAAAGCGCGCCGGATTCCAGGGCACGTCGCCGTCGATGTCCCATGCCTCGTTGAGGTAAAAGATGTAGCGGTTGTCGGCTTCGCAGCGCCGCCGGGCCTCGGCCTTGTCGATCCGCTCCCCCACATATTCGATGACCCGCGTGCCGGCGGGAATGTCGCACCGGGCAAAGCCGCCTGTGCCGTGAATCGATGAATAGGTGAAGCGCACCAGGGAATGCTTCGAGTCGCCCGATTCAGCGGGCGTCGTCGCGGGTGGTTGAGTGCTGTTCATGAAAACCATTGCCTCCAAACGGGGATTACTTTGCCCGACGAACCGCACAATTCAAGCGGCTGTTCGCGCCGAAAAACAGTTGCAGTGTTCGCGTCAGAATTTGCGGAACGACCGCGGTCCTGTCTTCTTCTTCCAGCCCGGTTTGCCACCGCGGAACTGCCCGGCGCCGCGTTCGCCCTGCTGCGAACGGAACGGACGTTTGCCTTCCCCGGTGCGCAGCATTTCGCGTTTTGGACCGGCGCCAAACGGGCGACGGCTGCTTGCCGGAAAAGCGCCGGACTTTTGAAAACCGGCTTTCAGACCATACTGGGCCGAGGATTTGAAAACGCCGGGCCCGCCACCCGCGGCGCGGCGGCGCGGCTCACGTCCTGCATCACCCTCGCGGGAATTGCCATAGGGACGCCGAGGCCGACGAAAATCCTGCTCAAAGCGATTTCCCTCCCGGTCCGGCCGGCCGCCACCGGACCGATCAAACGAGCCGGGACGGTTGCCGCCGGAGCGGCGGTCGCCGCGCGCAAAGCTGCCGGGACGGCGGGCTTCGCGCCCGCCTACGCCGTCCGCAAACTCACGCGGGCCGCGGAAGGGCTTCCGCCCAAATCGCGCCTCGCCAAACCGGCTGGCGCCGCTTTCGCTTCGTCGCGGGCGGGCGCTGAAACGGCCTTCCGCCGGCTGGCGGCGGTCAAAGGAACGGGGTGATCGTCGGGCTTCGCCGGCCGCGTCGGCCTGCGCCGCAAATGCCTCGTCCTGCTGCCAGTCAGATCGCGCGGGACGCGATTCCCATTCGCCTTCCTGCGCTTCATGCCGGCGCTGACTGCGTTCCTCTTGACGTTTTTCCTTTTCCACGCGCCGCCGCTCCTCCAAGCGGGCCTTGGGATGCTCCAACGCCCGCTCCGGCGCCGTCCGGTTCTGCAATGCGGCATTGGCCGGGTCAAACCCATGGGCTTTGAGGAAGGCGTCCGATGCCGCGGCAATGTGCACCGGTTCCGCCAGGAACGGGTCGCGATAGCTGAGGTGGATGGCCCGCAGTGCGAGTTTTGATTCCGTCTTGTCCGAGGTCGTGACCGGCACGGGTCCGTAAAGTTCATCGCCCCAAACCGGATGTCCGACGGCAGCCAGGTGCAGGCGAATCTGGTGCGTGCGGCCCGTGAGCGGCCAGCACATGACGAGCGCCCGGTCAGCCCGCTTGTCGATCACCCGGAACAGGGTTTCGCTGTCCTTGCCCTGTGCATTGTTGATTTCCATTCGTCCGGGCCGGTCGGGCATGGGCGCAATACGCAGCCGGCATTTCCACTCCACCACTTCGGGCATGCCGTGCACGACCGCCAGATAAATCTTCTCCACCTTGCGGTCCTCGAACAATTCCGTGAAGGCCGGGAGCGCGCCGGGTGTTTTGACGAGCAGCAGCACACCCGACGTGTCGGCATCGAGCCGGTGAACGAAGCGGACGAACTTCAGATTCCGTGATTTGGCCCAGAAATCACCGGCGTTTACGGACGATGTGAGGGCGGCAAAAAGATTCCGGCCGGTGCTCTGCCACGAAACGGGCGCCAGCATCCAGCCCTGCGGTTTGTCGATGGCGATGACGTTCCGATCCTCGTGGAGGATGGGAATGCGAAAGCCGTTGGCGAATTCGATGTAAGGCAACTTGGCCACGAACGGAGCCTAACACCTCGCCGCGCAGAGGCCAAAGTTAATCGCACGCCCGCTCCGGGCGCGGGCAGCCGTCACTTCAGGTGCGCAATACGCTGCAACACCGCCTCGCAAACATTCCGGGCCGACGTGGGCCGGCCGACCGCACGGGCCGCCTTGCTCATCGCGGCCAGCTTCTTGCCGCCCAGCAACTGGCCGAGGCGATGGGACATTTCCTCGATCCGGTTGACTTTGATGGCGGCCCCGGCTTGCAGGAGAAAATCGCTGTTGGCGGCTTCCTGGCCGGGGATGGGATTGATCACCACCATGGGCAGGCCGCTGGCCAGCGCCTCGGACGTCGTGAGCCCACCGGGCTTCGTGATGACCACGTCCGACACCGCCATCAACTCGTTCATGTTCGACACGAAACCCAGCACATGCGTCGGATGCCGGCGATCCTGCGCCGCCACTTCACGCCGAAGCTCTTGATTTCGGCCGCACACCACCAGCGTCTGGAAACGGGCTTCAATCTTGTCCAGCTCGGCCAGCGTTTCGGAGATTGGCCCCCAGCCAAAGCCGCCGCCCAGCAGCAGAACCACCGGCTGGTCGTCGCGCAAACCGAAGCGCTGGCAGATTTCGCGTGGCTCCACCGGCTGTGCAAACCGGGCCGAAATCGGAATGCCAGTCACCGCCACATTGGCGGGGGCGGCACCGCGCGCCACCAGCCGCGCACACGTGGCCTCCGCCGCGACGCAATACAGGTCCACACAATCGCTCATCCACAACGCGTGGGCCTCAAAATCCGTCACCACGCTGACAACGTAAGGCGCCGGCGCACCGGGCCCGCGCTTGAGGCGGGCCAGCACTTCCAGCGGAGAATAGTGGGTGCAGATGATGACGTCGGGCTTGCTGCGCTTGACATGCTTTTCCAGCTTGAGGCTGGACGTGGGGGTGAACACCCGCCGCAGACGGTTCAAGCGGGCCACCACCTTCGGATCATCCGTCTTGCTGAACAGCATGCCCCAAAGTTCAGGCGCATGTTCGACCATTTTTTCGTAGCCGTCCGCATGAATGCGCCGGTGCAGCGGCGAAAAAAACTGCACCAAATCGAGCTTTTCCAGCGCGTCGGCGGGCCGCAGGTTGCGCCACGCTTCTTCGACCGCCGCCGCCGCCGCGAGGTGGCCGCCCCCCGCGGTGGCCGTCGCTATGAGGATTCGCATGGGCGGGAATTTGCGCCGGACCGGCGATGGAGAGCAACGGGAATCGCGTTGAACCCGCGGCGGCACCGGGGCAGTGTGGGGCCATGAAACGCGCCTCTGGATTTGCCCTGGTTCTGGTCACCGCCCCCAGTCCGGTCGTGGCCCGCCGGCTCGCCCGACAGGCGTTGCGCGCCCGGCTGATTGCCTGTGCCAACCTGATCCCCAAAGTTGAGTCGCATTACTGGTGGCAGGGCAAAATCGAGTCCGCCCACGAAGTGCTGCTGGTTTTGAAAACCCGTCGCACCCGGCTGGCGCAATTGGAGGAGCTGGTCCACCAACAGCACCCTTACGACACCCCGGAGTTTGTTGTGCTGGGACTGCACGCCGGCTCGCAGCGTTATCTCGACTGGCTCGCGGCGAGCTGTTGAAATGGCGAGAGGAGACTTGCCGCAGGGAAAAGGGTTGGGCAGATTGGCATCACAACCAACAAAGGAGACTTATGTCGATTGAACTACACCTCCACAAATACCCTAAAAAAGTCACCTTGAAGGACGGATTCAAGTGCACATTACGTCCGCTGCAGCGCGACGATGAGAGGGCATTCTTCGAATTCTTCCAGGCGATTCCCGAAAAGGAACGCATGTTCATCAAACATCGTGTTCAGGACGCGGCGGTCATCCGCAGTTGGTGCCAGCACATCGACTACGGCCGCAACTTCCCGCTCCTTGCGCTGGCCGAGAACAAAATCATCGGCACCGCCACCCTGCACCAACAGTTGGGCGGCTGGAAGCGCCACATCGGACGGATCAGCGTGCTCATGCACCCGCAGTTTCGCGGGCACGGCACCGCCCGGCTGCTTGTCGAGGAAGTGATTGACCTGGCGCGCAACGCCGGCCTGGAAAAGGCGGAGGCGGAATTTCTCGGAGAGCAGGAGGCCGGCATGAAGCTGTTCGCCATGCTCGGCTTCAGCCACCTGCTGCGCCTCGATGAATACGTGAAGGACATGCAGGCCATCAAACACGACTATGTATTGATGGGCTTGGAACTGAAAACGGACGAGGAATACGCCAGTGCTGGCTGAAGCACAAACCGCCCGGCCAGCGACATCCGAAAACAAAAAAGCCCGCTCGAACGAGCGGGCTTTTGCATTTTCAAAGATTTGGGCTTACTTCTGCTCACCTTCAGGCTTGGCCGCGGCCGGTTCCGGCGCCGGTTCGCCCGCGGCAGGCAGTTCCACCCATTCCAAAATAGCCATCTTGGCCACGTCACCACGCCGCTCGCCCAGCTTGACGATGCGCGTATAGCCGCCCTTACGGTCCTTGAAGACGGGGGCAATCTGATCGAACAGGATATGCACCACATCCTCGTTCTGACGCCACTTTTTGCGCTCTTCCTTGCTCTGTTCGAGTGATCGACCCTGCGCGCGCAGCCGCGCGGCGGCCAGCCGGCGGGCGTGGATGGTGCCCTTCTTGCCGAGGGTGACCATTTTCTCGGCCACGGAACGGGCGGCCTTGGCCTTGGCCAGCGTCGTGGTCACCCGCTTGTGTTTGATCAGGCTGGCGACGAGGTTGACCAGCATCGCATTCCGATGCTCGCTCGTGCGGCCCAACTTGGCGGTTCTTTTAAGATGTCGCATAAAAAATCATCCTGCCGGTCACTCAGACCTTTTTGTCATCCTTCGGCCCGTCGAGCAGTTCGGCCTCGAACGTCATGCCGAGCGCCAGGCCCAACGCCTGCAGCTTGTCCTTGATTTCATTCAGGGACTTCTTGCCGAAGTTGCGATACTTGAGCATCTCCTGCTCGCTCTTCATCGCCAGCTGGCCAACGGTGGTGATGTTGGCGTTGTTCAGGCAGTTGGCAGCACGCACGCTCAGCTCAATTTCATTGACGCTCATGTTGAGGAGCTTCTTGAGCTTGGCCTTTTCGTCATCCTGCCGGTCCGCCACCTCTTCGAACTCAACGGCGTTCTTGTCATAGCCAACGAACACATCGAGGTGGTGCTGCAAAATCGCCGACGACTGGGTCAGCGCATCGTCGGGTGTCATCCGCCCATCCGTCCAGACTTCCACGACCAGACGGTCATAGTCCGTGCGCTGGCCAACGCGGGCCGCTTCGACGCCGTAACGAACGCGCGTGACGGGCGAGAAAATGGAATCAATGGCGATCACGCCAATGGCCTGGCCGGGCTTCTTGTTTTCGTCACCCGGGCAGAATCCGCGGCCGACCTTCACCTCGAGTTCCATCTCGAACTTCTTTTTCTTGTCGAGCGTGCAGATGTGCTGGTCGGGATTGACCAGTTCGAGGTTCTGGTTGACCTGAATGTCCGCCGCCGTGACGGCGCCTTCCTTGTTGACGGAGAGCAACAGGGTTTGAGGGTCGCGCGTGTTGGCCTTGAACTTGATCTTTTTGAGGTTGAGGACGATTTCGGTCACGTCCTCGACGACGCCATCAACCACGGCGAACTCATGCATCGCGCCGTCGATCTTGACGGAGGTGATGGCCGCGCCTTCAAGCGAGCTCAACAGCACGCGGCGCAGGGAGTTGCCGATGGTGTGGCCGTAACCGGTTTCAAATGGTTCGGCAATGAACCTGGCATAGGTGTCCGTTGCGGTGCTCTCATCCTTCGTGAGCCGCTTCGGCATTTCAAAACGTCCGAGACGAATAGGCATGGTTTCCTTTCAACAATTTTAATCTGACTCCGACGCCGTTATTCCCGGCGGCATCGCAGTCCGTATAATTGTTTTGGGGTGCGGAAAAAGGTGCGCGGTAATTCCCTGGAACTCCGCCACCGCCTTTTCCGTCACCCCGGTGGTCAATTAGCGGGAATAAAATTCAACGACGGCCTGCTCATTGGCGATGGGCTGAATCTCATCGCGGGAGGGAATGCGCATGACAACCCCCTTGAGCTCGTCCTTGCTGAGCGACAGCCAGTCCGGCACGGCGCGGCTGGTGGCGCTCTCCAGATTCTTGGTCGCCATCTGGCGCGAGACATTGTTGTTCTTGATGGTGATCACGTCGTTCACGCGCAGCGCATAGGACGGGATGTTCACCTTGCGGCCGTTGACCTGCACGTGGCCGTGTCCGACCATCTGTCGTGCCGCCGCACGGGTGTTGGCAAAACCAAGCTGGTAAACCACGTTGTCCAGGCGGGTTTCCAGAATCTGGAGCATCTGTTCGCCGGTGACGCCGCGCCGGCGGATGGCCTTCTCATAAACGCCCCGGAACTGGCGTTCCATCAGTCCGTAATAATAACGCAGCTTCTGTTTCTCAATGAGGCCCAAACCGTATTCGGTGAATTTCCGGCGGGACTTGGGGCCGTGCATGCCGGGCGGATAAGCACGGCGTTCCAGATACTTCGTCGGCCCAAAAATGGGGACGCCAAAGCGGCGGCTGATGCGGACGCGAGGACCAGTGTAACGAGCCATAACAAATCAGTCTTGGGTTGCTAAAGGGGGGTTAGACGCGGCGCTTCTTGCGCGGTCGGCAGCCATTGTGCGGCACCGGGGTGACGTCCCGGATCATCGTGACTTCAAGTCCGATGGCCTGCAAGGCACGGATGGCCGATTCGCGGCCCGAGCCGGGGCCTTTCACGCGCACTTCCACTTCGCGCATGCCGTGGGCCATCGCCTGGCGGGCAGCGTCCTGCGCCACCTGCTGGGCGGCGTAGGCCGTGCTCTTGCGCGACCCTTTGAAACCAACGCGGCCGGCGCTGGACCACCCGATGATGTTGCCGTGCATGTCCGTGATGTTGACCTGGGTGTTGTTGAACGTCGCCAGAATGTTGGCCACTCCGGTCGTGATGTTCTTGGAACCCTTGGCCTTGACGATCTTCTTTCCGGCCAGATCGTCAGCCAGCAATTCAGCTGCGGTGGGCGCACTGCCGGCAACGGGTCCTTCTGCAGGCTTGGCTTCCGCAACAGCAGGCGCGGGAGCGGCGGCGGCTTCCGGCGCAGCGGTCTTCTCTTTCTTGGCGGGCTTGGCGGCCTTGGCGGGTTTCTCCGCCGCGGCTTCGATCTTCGGTTTGGTCTCGTCGGACATACGAATAAATTAGTGGATGCCGGTTTTGGCGTTGGGATTGCGTTGCACGCCGACCGTTTTGCGCGGGCCCTTGCGGGTGCGGGCGTTGGTTTGCGTCCGCTGGCCACGCACGGGGAGGCCGCGCAGATGGCGGACGCCGCGATAGCACTTGATGGCCTGCATGCGCTTGAGGTTCATGCCAATTTCGCGGCGCAGGTCACCTTCGATGACATACTTGCCCTCCTGAATGGCATGGACGATTTGGGAAAGCTGGGCTTCCGTCAGGTCCTTGGCCCGGATGCCGGGGTCGATGCCGGCGTTGGCCAGAATCTCCTTCGCATTCGTGGGCCCGATGCCGTAAACGTAGCGCAGCGCGATTTCGATGCGCTTGTTCGGCGGGATTTCAACACCAATGATACGTGCCATAATGAACTAGCCTTGACGTTGTTTGTGGCGCCGGTTGGTGCAAATCACCCGAATGACGCCCTTGCGGCGAACCACCTTGCAGTGCTCGCAAAGTTTTTTGACTGACGCGCGAACCTTCATAAATCAATTGCTATGTGCTTCGACTAAAATTCGCCCCTCCGACAGGTCGTAGGGCGACAGTTGTAAATTTACCTTCCGGCCGACCAGCAGCCGGGCCTGACCGCTCTGGCGAACAGGCACAAAACCGAACACGACATGGCCATTGGCCAGTCTCACCCGACAGGTGCGCTCCGAACAGACTTCCGTTACGACACCTTCAACCCGGAAGGCATCTTGTGCGCGCATGTCAAAATCTCCGGCTCCGCTTCGGTGATCAGAACCGTATGTTCAAAATGGGCCGAGAGTGAACCATCTTGCGTGACGACTGTCCAGCCATCATTCAAGATCTTCACCCCGGGCAATCCGGCGTTGACCATTGGCTCAATGGCAATCGTCATTCCCGGACGCAGGCGCTGATTGCTCTTGGGATCCACAAAGTTTGGCACCTGCGGCTCCTCATGCATCGAGCGCCCCACCCCGTGGCCCACGAATTCCCTCACAACGCTGAAGCCATTCCCTTCCACATAGTTCTGAATGGCGCGCGAAATGTCGGTGACGCGCCTGCCCACCACCGCCTGCGCAATGCCTTCATGGAGCGCCTTTTCGGTCACATCCATCAACCGCTGCGCCTCGACGCTGCAACCGCCCACCGCCACCGTCGTCGCCGTGTCCCCGATGAACCCGTTGTGCACCACCCCGACATCGAGGCTGACAATGTCACCGAAGCGCAATTCGCGGTCGATGGCCAGCCCGTGCACCACCTGGTCATTAACCGAAATGCAAATATGGCACGGATACTTGCGATAGCCTAAAAAGGCGCTCTTTGCACCATATGCGCGAATCCGCTCGGCGGCGTAACTGTCCACCTGTTTCAACGTCAGCCCGGGCCGAATGAACGCGGCCACCTCCTCCAACACCGTCCGCGCCACTCCACAAGCGGGTCGCATCGCCTCCAAATCCCGCTCGCTTTTGAGAATGATCATCGCTTTTGCCGGCACGCCACGGCTTTCGCCCGGCGGCCTGATCACAGTGGTTTAGAACCGGCCCTTGAGGCGGCCCTTCTTCAAAAAACCGTCGTAATGACGCATCAACAAATGCGACTCGACCTGACGCATGGTGTCCAGCATCACACCGACAGTGATCAGCATGGACGTGCCGCCGAAAAATTGTGCCACCGGATACGGAACGCCCATCATGCGATACAGGAGCATGGGAATCACGGCAATGATGACCAAAAAGAACGCGCCGGCGAACGTGATCCGGGTCATGGAAAAGTGCAGGTAATCGCTGGTGGCCTGGCCGGGGCGAACCCCTGGAATATAACCGCCGTTCTTCTTCAGGTCGTCCGAAATCTGCAATTCATTGAATTGCGTGGCCACCCAGAAATAGGAGAAGAACAGGATCATCAGCGAATAAATGGTCAGATAAAATCCGGAGCCATCGCTCAGATGAATCGAAAACCAGTTGAAGAGGTCCTTGAGAAATTTGTTTTGCACCATGCCCCCCACAAACATGAAGAACTTCTGGGGGAACATCAAAATCGCCTGAGCGAAGATGATCGGCATCACGCCGGCATAATTGACCTTGAGCGGCATGAACGAGGTTCCGCCGGCGAACACCTTGCGGCCCACGGCCCGTTGGGCGTATTGCACCGGAATTTTGCGCTGAGCCTGGGTGACCGCCACAACCCCGGCAATCACGGCGGCCAGCAACGCGATGAGAATGCCGGCTTCGCCAACCTTCAGCTTGTTTTCGCTGCCGGAGCTTCCAAACATGTCCACCAATCCCTGAAACGCCTGTGGCAGGCGGGCCACAATGCCGATGGTGATGATGAGCGAGATGCCGTTGCCGATGCCCCGATCGGTGATTTGTTCGCCCAGCCACATGAGCAACATGGTGCCGGTCGTGAGGATCAAAACGGTCTGAATGCGATACCACCAGATCATGGAATCGCTGTAAAGCACCAGCCGGCCTATGCCTTCGCCAAATATTTTGTTCGGGTTTTCCCAGCCCAGCGCCATCGCCGCGCCCTGGCCAAGGCAGAGCAGCACGGTCAGGTAGCGCCCGTATTGAATCAGCTTCACACGTCCGCCTTCTTCACGCGCCAGCTTGCTCAACTGGGGCACGACGGCGGTCATCAGCTGAATGATGATGGTGGCGCTGATGTAGGGCATGATGCCCAGCGCGCCGATGGCGCAGTGCTCCAGCGCTCCACCGGTGAACATGCTATACATGCCCAGCACCGAGGAACTGGCATGCGCGTTCTGGGCAAAAAAATTGGCGAGCGCCGTGCCATCCAGCCCGGGAATGCGGACGACCGCCGCGATGCGGCAGATCGCCAGAACCACCATTGTGAAGATGATCCGGGATTTTAGTTCCGGAATCTTGAAGCAATTGCTGAAGGTGTTGGCGATGTTGGCAAACATTGAGAGGCTCCCCGAACTTAACCCTTGGCGGTCTCAGACTGCTTGCCGGCAACCACTTCGCACGTCCCGCCCCTGGCCTCAATCTTGGCCCGGGCGGAAGCGCTGAAGGCGCTCGCACAAACCGTGAGTTTTTTGGTCAACTCACCGTCGCCCAGAATCTTGATGCCGGCGGCCTTGCCGCTCGCCAGCCCGCTGGCGCGCAACGCGGCTTCATCCACCCGCGTGCCGTCGGCAAAGTCATTCAACGAACTGACATTCACCGGCAGATAAACGGTGGCGAAGCGGGTGTTGTTGAAACCGCGCTTCGGAATGCGGCGGATCAAAGGCATCTGACCACCTTCGAAACCGATGCGGATGGAGCTGCCTGAGCGGGCGGTCTGGCCTTTGCCACCGCGGCCGGACGTTTTGCCGTGACCGCTGGATTCACCCTGCCCCAAACGCTTCCGGCGGTGCTTGGCACCCGGACGAGGTTTTAAATCGTGAAGTCGCATATCCTGTTAAGCTGTCGCCGTCGCCGTGGCCGGCTCGGCCTTTTTCATTTCGATGCCGCGCGCCTTGTAAATGTTCTCGCGCAGGCGGAGGCTCAGCAAGGCGTTCAGCGTCGCCTTGACCACATTGGCGGAATTCTTGGAACCGAGAGACTTGCTGAGAATGTCCTTCACCCCCGCCGATTCCAGCACGGCGCGCACCGTCTTGCCGGCGATGATGCCTGTGCCGGGTGACGCCGGGCGCAGCAAAACCCTTGCGCCATCAAAGTGCGAATAAACCTCGTGCGGAATGGTCGGGCCGTTCAGCGCCACGCCCACCATGTTGTTGCGGGCCATTTCGCCGCCGCGCCGGATGGCGTCGGCCACTTCACTGGCCTTGCCCAGGCCCACGCCGACGCGTCCCTTCTTGTCGCCCACGACAACGAGGGCGCTGAAATTGAACCGGCGTCCGCCCTTGACCACCTTGGCCGAGCGGTTGATGAACACGACCTTCTCCACGAGTTCGTCGCCCGTCTGGCCAAACTCGCGCGACTGGTCGGACGACCTCGGCCGGCGGCCCCGGGGCCCACGTGCGGGACGTGAATCGGCGGGCTGCTCGGGCGCGGGCGCGGGCGCGGGCGTCGCGTTGTCTGCAACAATTTCTTCTTTCATGGAAACTAGAACTTTAGACCTGCTTCGCGCGCGGCGTCCGCCAGCGCCTTGACCTTGCCGTGATACGGATTGCCGCCACGGTCAAAAACCACCCGGGTGATGCCCTTTCCCATCGCGGCCTGGGCCGCTTGCTTGCCGATTTCAACGGCACTCTTCACGTTGGCCGAGAGCTTTTCACCGGCAGCCCGCCCTTTCGAACGGGTCGATACCGTCGCCAAGGTGGCGCCCTTCGTATCGTCAATGAACTGCACGTAGATGTGGGTGTTGGTAAAACACGCACTCATGCGCGGACGTTCGGTCGTCCCATTGACCTTGGTGCGGATGCGCCAGTGGCGCCGCCGCTTCAAATCGTGTTTCTTTTGAACTTTCATGTGGACTGGACCACGGAGCTGGCCGTGACCGTTGATTCACTGTTACTGAACCGTCTTGCCTTCCTTGCGCTCGACGCGTTCGTTGGCGTAACGGACGCCCTTGCCCTTGTAGGGCTCCGGCGGATAGAAACCGCGTAATTCCGCGGCCACCTGACCGACAACCTGCCGGTCCGGCCCTTCAATCGTGATCTTGGTGTTTTCTTCCACGGTCACCTTGACCTGATCCGGAATCGGATAATTGATGGGGTGCGAATAACCGAGATTCATGGTGACCGTCTTGCCTTGGACGGCGGCCTTGAAACCGACGCCTTGAATCTCGAGCTTCTTCATGAAGCCGTCGCTCACGCCCTTGACCATGTTGTTGATCAGTGCCCGGCCCAGACCGTGCATGGCCCTGGCCTGTGAGTCATCACCTTCGCGGGCGACCTCGACCTTGCCATCGGCCACTTTTGCGGTGGTGCGAGGCGGCAGGTCCATGTTGAGCTTGCCCTTGGGGCCCTCAACCAGAACCTTGCGGCCTTTGATCTCAATCTTGACCTTCGGCGGAAGGGCAATGGGTTGTTTACCGATACGCGACATAACTCAAATCCTTACCAGACGAAGCAGAGCAGTTCTCCGCCCAAATTCTTCTTGCGGGCCTCCGTCCCGCTCATCACCCCTTCGGAGGTGGACAGAATCGCCACACCCAAGCCGCCGCGCACGCGCGGAATGTCCTGGGCGCCGACATAAACCCGGCGGCCGGGCGAGCTCACGCGCCGCAGGCCTTCCATGACGGTCTTCTTGCCCTGATACTTGAGCTGGACCTTGATCTTCTTCTGAATCTTGTCGGCGTTTTCCACCTCCACGGTGGAAACGTAACCCTCCTGCTTGAGGACTTTGGCAATGCTCTCCTTCATCTTGGAGTGCGGCATCTCCACAGCCGGCTGCAATGCGCGGCCCGCGTTGCGGATCCGCGTCAGCATGTCAGAAATCGAATCGTTCATAATCTTACCAGCTTGCTTTGGTCACTCCCGGAATCAACCCGTTCAGGGCGGCCTCACGGAACGTCAGACGGGACACCCCGAACTTGCGGATGTAGCCGTGACGACGCCCGCTGATCGCACAGCGATTGACCAGCCGCGTGGGGCTGGCATCGCGCGGCAGCTTCGCCAGACCGGCGTAATCGTGCTTGGCCTTCAGCTCGGCCCGCAGGGCGGCGTATTTCTTCACCGTCGCGGCCTTGCGCTTGTTGCGCTCAATCCATGATTTCTTGGCCATATAAAATTCGTGCGGTTACTTTTCGGCAAACGGGAATCCCATCAACTTCAACAACTCGAGCGCCTCTGCGTCCGTGGGGGCGCTGGTCACGATGGTGATGTCCATGCCCTGATTGCGCTTCACCTTGTCCAGTTCGATCTCCGGAAAGATCGTCTGGTCCGGCACGCCGAACGTGTAGTTGCCGCGGCCATCAAATTTGCGCGGCGAAAGGCCACGGAAGTCACGAATCCGGGGAAGCGTCGCCGCCACCAGCCGGTCAAAGAACTCATACATCGCGTCCTTGCGGAGCGTCACGCGGCAGCCGATGGGCATGCCCTTGCGGAGCTTGAAGTTGGCAATGCTGTGGCGCGATTTGCTGATCGCCGGCTTGCGACCGGTGATGGCCGCCAGATCCTTGGCCGCGTCGTCCAAAGCGGCTTTTTCCAAATCCGAACGAATCCCCATGTTCACGACGATCTTTTCGATGCGCGGAATCTGATGGACGTTCGCATATTTCCGGCGCTCCTTGAGCGCGGGAATCACTTCACTGACGTATTTTTGATGGAGTCGGGCTTTCATTTCGCTTTGGTCCGGTTATGGCCGGAGCGTTCAGGCGGTCGCCTGGGCGCCGCGCTTCTGGGCGCGGGCGTCAAATTTCTCCGCCAGCATCACATTCGAAATGTGAATCGTCCCCTCGCGCTCGACGATGGCGCCGTTGGGGTTTTGCTGGCTCTTGCGCTGGTGCTTCTTGATCATGTGGGCGCCTTCCACGATCACGCGCTGCTGCTTGGGATAGACGGCAATGATCTTGCCGCGCTTGCCCTTGTCGGCGCCACTGATGACCACGACCTCACTGCCCTTTT
This sequence comes from Verrucomicrobiia bacterium, assembly GCA_035765895.1. Taxonomy (NCBI): domain Bacteria; kingdom Pseudomonadati; phylum Verrucomicrobiota; class Verrucomicrobiia; species Verrucomicrobiia bacterium. The sequence goes on from DASTWL010000014.1 coordinate 49,799, forward strand.
TCACGTGCTGTTTCGACATATCAGACAACCTCCGGCGCGAGTGAAATGATCTTCATGAACTTCTTGTCGCGCAGCTCGCGGGCCACGGGACCAAAGATGCGGGTGCCCTTCGGATTCAGCTCCTTGTCAATGATGACGCAGGCGTTCGAGTCAAACCGCAGGCAGGAGCCATCGTCACGACGGATCGCCTCCCGGGTGCGCACGACCACGGCGTCGTGCACCTCGCCCTTTTTGACCTGGCCGTCCGGCGCAGCTTCCTTGATGTGCACCTTGATGACATCGCCAACCCGGGCGTAGCGCTGGTTGCGGCCCAGCACGCCGATCGCCCAGGCGACCTTGGCGCCCGTATTGTCGGCCACATCGAGATGAGAGCGGACTTGTAACATGGCTTCTTTCTTAGGCGGCCGGATTCACTTCCGGGGCGCGTTCCACAACTTCCACCAGCCGCCAGCGCTTCAGCTTGGAGAGCGGGCGGGTTTCCACGATGCGCACCCGGTCGCCAATGCGGGCTTCCTGTTTTTCGTCGTGCGCGTAAAACTTGTTGTAGGTGCTGATGACCTTTTTGAACTGCGGGTGCGGATGACGCCGCAGAACCTGCACCACAATGGTGCGGGTCATTTTGTTCGAGACCACCTCGCCCACGCGTTCCTTGCGCTTGCCGCGCGGTTCGCCGGTTGTCGCTGCTGTCGTGTTCGTATCGGCCATACCTTAAGCTGCCTTCTTGGTTTGCTCGTTGCGGAGTTGCGACATGCGGGTTTCCACGCGCGCAATGTCACGGCGCAACTGACGCAGGCGCGCCGGCTTTTCCAGCTGGGCGCTCGCCTGCTGCAGGCGCAGGTTGAACAGTTCCTGACGCAAATCCCGGCCTTTGGCCGCGAGTTCCGTCAGCGTCGAATCTTTAATCTCCGAAAATTTCATGTCAGTAGCGCGTTATGAATGCTGGTGACGCGAAACGAATTTGGTTGCGATCGGCAGCTTGGTCGCCGCCAGACGCATCGCTTCGCGGGCAATGACTTCCGGCACCCCGTCCACTTCAAACAAAATGTTCGCGGGACGCACCACGGCCACCCAGGACTCCAACGGACCCTTGCCGGTGCCCATACGAACTTCCAGCGGCTTCTTGGTGAAGGACTTTTGCGGAAACACGCGAATCCACATCTTGCCATGCCGCTTCATATGGCGGGCAATGGCCACACGGCAGGCTTCCAGCTGCTTGGTGTCGATCCACGCGCGCTCGAGCGCCATCAAACCGTATTCGCCGAATGCCACGGTATTCCCGCTCGTGGCCAGGCCGGTGCGGCTGCCACGCTGCATTTTGCGATACTTAACTCTCTCGGGCATCAATGCCATATCACATCTCTCCTCGGTTAGGCCGCAGCCGTTTCGGTTTTAGCAGTCTCCGCCTTCACCGGCTTGCGGTCGCCTTTGCAAATCCAGCACTTGACCCCCAGCTTGCCGTAAACCGTCTTCGCCTCGGCAAAGCCGTAATCAATTTCCGCGCGCAACGTATGGAGCGGCACGCGGCCCCAATGGTAGGATTCAACGCGAGCCAGTTCCGCGCCGCCCAACCGGCCGGCACAACGAACCTTGATGCCCTGCGCCCCCAAATCCTTGGCCACCTGCAGCGCCTTCTTCATGGCCCGGCGGAAAGAGACGCGACGCTCCAACTGAAGCGCGATGTTTTCGGCCACCAACTGGGCGTCGAGATCGGGGCTCTTGATCTCCACGATGTCCACGTAAATTTCCTTGCCCGTCATTTTGCTCAATTCTTCCTTGAGCTTGTCAATTTCAGCCCCTTTGCGGCCGATGACGACGCCAGGGCGGGCGGTTTGAATGGTCACGCGGCAGCGGCTGGCGGCGCGTTCGATCAGAATGCGCGGCACGGCGGCGCCTTCGAGCTTCTTCTTGAGGAAGCTGCGGATGCGGTTGTCTTCGACAACCAGCGCGGAGAAGTCCTTCTTGTTGGCATACCACTTGGAACGCCAGTCTTTGGTGACGGCAACGCGGAGGCCGATTGGATTTGTCTTTTGACCCATACGCTTACTCGTCTGTCAGAATGATCTTAACATGGCAGTGACGCTTCAGAATCGGACCCGCGGACCCGCGAGCCTTGGGCTGAAACCGTTTGTAGGTGGACGCCGTGCCGGCTGTGGCCACCTTGATGCGGAGCACCTCAGGCTTGAGGCTGTTGTTGTTTTCCGCATTGGCGATGGCGCTCTTCAGCGTCTTGGCCACAATGCCGGCGCGTTTGCCGGGCATGAAGGAAAGCACCGCGGCGGCCTGCAGCGCCGGCAGCCCCTGGATTTGCCGCACCACCTCGCGCATCTTCTGCGCGCTGGTGTTGACGTTCTTGGTAATGGCTTGGACTTCCATGCTACTTGGCCTCCGCCTTCGCCGTGTGAGCGCCGTGTTTCTTGAACGTGCGGGTCAGCGAGAATTCGCCCAGCCGGTGGCCCACCATGTTTTCCGTGACAAACACCGGGTTGAACACCTTGCCGTTGTGCACATTGAACGTCAGCCCCACGAACTCGGGGGTGATCATCGAGCGCCGCGACCACGTCTTGATGGGCGCCTTGGACTTCGTCTCCTTCGCCTTGACGATTTTATCCATCAAGTGCCCGTCAACAAAGGGACCTTTTTTAATCGAACGACCCATAGTTTACTTGAGTTTCATCGGCCGGCCGTCACGACGGACCAGAATGAACCGATTGGAAATTTTCTTCTTGTTCCGGGTGCGATAACCCTTGGCCAGCAAACCCCACGGGGAGGTCAATTGCTGCCAGCCGCCACCGGATTTTGATTTGCCTGCACCACCACCATTCGGGTGATCGACCGGGTTCCGCGCCACACCGCGCGTGATGCCACGGTAACCGAGATGACGCGCGCGCCCCGCCTTGCCGAGGACGACGTTTTCATGCTCGGTATTGCCCACCTGCCCGATCGTTGCGTAGCACTCTTCGTGAATACGACGGATTTCGCCGGAAGGCAGGCGCACTTGGGCGTAACCACTGTCGCGCGACATCAAGGTCGCCGCCCCGCCGGCCGAGCGGACCATTTGGGCACCCTTGCCCGGGACGAGTTCAAGATTGTGAATCGCGACACCCACCGGGATCGCCTTGAGCGGGAGCGCGTTGCCCACTTCCGGGGCCGCCGCCGGACCACTCATGACTTTCTGCCCCACTTGGATGCCAACGGGCGCCAACATGTAGGCCTTTTCCCCATCCTTGTATTCCAAAAGGGCCAGCCGGGCGGAACGCGTCGGATCGTATTCAATCGCGGACACCGTGGCTTCCACACCGTGCTTCTTCCGTTTGAAATCCACGATGCGGAGCTTTTGCTTGTGACCGCCACCAATACCACGGGCAGTCACACGGCCATAGCAGTTGCGTCCGCCGGTCTTCTTGCGGATCACAACCAAGCTCTTCTCCGGAGTCGTCTTGGTAATATCGCTGAAGTCCGCGACAGTCTTGTATCGCAGCGACGGCGTCAGCGGTCTAAAAGTTTTAACTGGCATAAGTCGTCAACAAAACCCAAGTCAGCTTGGAGCTAGCGGAGCCATCATTCCTGCGCCGGTGAGGCGATCAGTTATCGGTTCCGATGTAATGCTGTCCGGTTTGGCCTTTTGGGCGAAACGGAGCGCAGACAATATCAATCTGCTTTTTGATGGCAAGTGGTTTTTTACAGATTTTTGGTTGGGCGCGGAAACCGTTCAAATCCCAGCTCTGCCACACACCGGCCGGCCCGCGCAACCGGAAGGTCAGCCAATAAAAGCCGTGTGCACTGCGCGCATGGCCTGTTCGCCCTTCGCAAGATCAATCACCACCGAGATCTTGATTTCACTGGTGGAAATCATGTCGATGTTGACGCCTTCCTGCGCCAACACGTCGAACATCTTGCCCGCCACGCCCGTGTGGCTCTTCATGCCCACGCCCACAATGGACAGCTTGCCGATGCTTTCGTTGGCCATCACTTCGCGGATGCTGAGCTCAGCCTTCAACGCGTCGATGACTTTTTTCGCCTTGAGCAGGTCAGGCTTGTCCATGGTGAAGGAAATGTCGGTGGACGGGCTGCCCGTGCCGTGGCTGATGTTTTGCACGATCATGTCCACGTTCACCGTCGCGTCGCCGAGCGCCTTGAACACGCGCGCCGCCATGCCCGGCTTGTCGGGAATGCCGATGAGCGTGACCTTGGCCTGGTTCTTGTCGAGCGAGACGCCGCGCACAACGACGCCTTCCATGGATTTCGTTTCTTCTTTCACAATCGTTCCGGGGTTTTCGTTCAAGCTGGAGCGCACTTCAAAGACGACGCCAAATTTCTTGGCGAACTCGACCGAGCGGGATTGCATCACCTTGGCCCCCAGGCTCGCGAGCTCGAGCATTTCGTCGTAGGACACTTCGGGCAATTTTTTCGCCGTGGGCACGATGCGCGGATCGGCCGTGTAAACGCCGTCCACGTCCGTGTAAATCTGGCAGAGATCGGCCTTGAGCGCCGCGGCGAGCGCAATCGCCGAAAGGTCGGAACCACCGCGGCCCAACGTGGTGATCTGACCTTCGGGCGTCTGCCCCTGGAAGCCAGCCACAATGACCACGCTGCCGGCCTGCAAGTGCTCGTGAATTCTTTGCGGGGTGATGTTGTGAATCTTGGCCTTGGTGTGCACCCCGTCCGTAACGATGCCCGCTTGGGCGCCGGTGAGCGAAACCGCCTTGACGCCCAAGGCATGCAACGCGATGGCGGTCAGCGCGATGGTGGTCTGTTCCCCGGTCGCGAGCAGCACGTCCATCTCGCGTTCCGCGGGCAGCGGCATGATTTCCTTGGCCAGCTTGATGAGGTTGTCGGTCACTCCGCTCATCGCGGAAACGACCACCACCACCTGGTCGCCTTTGGCGTGGTATTTGGCCACCCGGGCCGCGACATTTTTAATGCGGTCGGGGTTGCCCACCGAGGTGCCACCGTATTTCTGAACAATCAGTGCCATGTTGTGCCCGCCCTTTGGCGGACGCGCAAAATAGGGGGTTTGACCCGGTTTGCAAAGCGGGGAAATGGCGCAGAATAAACGCTTAAGCGCACCATCAGCAGGCCCGCTTTTCAATGGGCGGCAGCCAGGTAATCACGAAACGCGTCGTAGTCTGTCGTCATGCGGTCGAAGTCCTCAGGCAACACCTCCAAAGCCGCCAACGACGGTGGGACTTCGGGCGTAAAGCCCAGCACCTTTTCGATCTCGGCGGGAAACTTCGCGGGATGCGCGGTCTCCAGGACCACTGCCGGCGCACCGGCCAGCGGTTCCGTGGCCAGGTAATCCCCAAACCCATGCCAGCCCACCGCCCCGTGTGGCTCCAACAAAAGTTGATGCTTCTCCCACGCCAGCTTGAGGGTGGCGCGCGTCTGTTCATCGGAAACGGAACTGGAATACAAATCACACCGCATGGCTTCTAGGCTGGGTGCCCGGAGGATGGTGCCCGTTTCATCCATCTGCCCGCCGTAAACCGCAACCAGCCGCGCCAGGTTGCTCGGGTGCCCGACGTTCATCGCGTTTGAAAGGCAATTGCGCGACGGCTCGATCTTCGCATAGCCACCGGTGCCGAGGAAACGCGGGAACTCGTCATTGCCATTCACCGGCACCACGAGCTTTTTGACCGGCAATCCCATCCGGCCCGCGATGACCGCGCCCATCATGTTCCCGAAGTTCCCGCTGGGCACACAGATCACGATCGGCTCGCCCGGTTTGGCCAGCCGTGATGCCGCGTAGAAGTAATAAACACTCTGCGGCAGCAGGCGGCCGATGTTGATGGAGTTGGCTGACGACAGCGGAATGTGCTGCAACGCCGGATCGGCAAAGGCGCGCTTCACCAGCGCCTGGCAATCGTCAAACTTTCCGTCCACCGCAATGCTGCGGATGTTGCCGCGCAGCGTGGTCATCTGCTTGCGCTGACGGTCGCTGACTTCGGCGATGGGAAACAACACGATGACACGAATGCCTTCCACGCCGTGAAACGCACTGGCCACGGCGGAGCCGGTGTCGCCACTCGTCGCGACGAGAATCGTCAATTGCTGTCCGGCTTCACGCACGAAGCGGCCGATGAGCCGGGCCATCATGCGCGCGGCAAAATCCTTGAATGAGGCCGTCGGCCCCTGGTCCAGCCGCATCACCGCCACGCGGTCCAGCCCGCGCACCCGCTCCAGCGGCACTTCAAAGTCGTAGGCGTCCTGGCAGAGCTTTTCGAGCACGTGCGCGGGCAGCACGTCTTCGGTGTATTTGCCCAGCACGCGGAAGGCGATTTCGTGATAGGGCATCGTGCCGAACGCGGCCATCTCGGCCGGCGTGAACGGCGGGAAGGCATCTGGCAGATATAATCCCTTGTCCGGCGCCTGCCCTTGCAGCAGCGCCGTGCGCAAATCAACCGCCGGGGACCGGCCGTTCGTGCTGTGAAGAAGAATGGCAGCCATGAACCGCGCAATTAGTCAAAACTTTCCACCCGCAGCATCACCGGTTTCGCCTTCACCACGGGCAGCTTCGCGATTTTCGTCAGGGCCTTTTGCATCGCGGCGTTGGGCGCGTCATGAATCATCAGAATCAGCGGCACCACTTCGCCCACGTGACCTTCCGGCTGAATGACCGACGCAATGCCAATCTTTGCCGCGCCCAGGATGGTTGAAATCTTCGCAATGACGCCCGGCTGATCGACGACGCTCAAACGCAGATAATAGCGCGACACCACGTCACCGATGGGCGCCACCGTGCCCTTGCGCTCGTAGGATGCGAACGGCGGCACGCGCAACGTGCCGTGCACCAGGTCGAGGGCCGCATCCGCCAGATCGCTCAACACGGCGCTGGCGGTCGCATCCTTGCCCGCGCCGCGACCGTAATACAGCGTGTCGCCCACGGCGTCGCCGCGAACAAACACGGCATTGAACACGCCATTCACGTTCGCGAGCACGTGGGCATTGGGAATGAGCGTCGGGTAAACCGAAACCTGAATCTGTTTGGCGCCTTTGGCTCTGCGTTCGCCGGCTTCCAGCGACTTCACGATGCCGAGCAGCTTGATGGTGTAGCCGAGCTGCTGCGCGAATTGCATGTCGAGTTTCGAGATGTGCCGGATGCCTTCCACGTGAATCTGCTGCGGCCGCACCCAGAAACCGTGCGCCAGCGACGCGAGAATGCCGGTCTTGTGCTCGGCGTCGAAACCGTCAATGTCCAGGTCTGGCGGCGTCTCCGCGTAGCCCTGCCGTTGCGCGTCCGCCAGCACGTCGGCAAACTCCGCGCCCTCCTGCTTCATGCGTGTCAGGATGTAATTGCAGGTGCCGTTGACGATGCCGTAGATGTGCGTGAAGCGGTTGCCCACGAGGGCTTCGCGGATGGTCTTGATGATGGGAATGCCACCCGCCACGCTCGCCTCGTAGTAGAGATTCGTCCGGTTCGCTTTCGCCGCAGCGAACAATTCCTCGCCGTGCGCGGAGATCAGCGCCTTGTTGGCGGTGATGACCGGCTTGCCCTGCTTCAGCGCCGTCAGGACGATTTCCTTCGCAATGCCGGTGCCGCCGACGAGTTCGATGACCGCATGAATGTTCGGATCGTTGACGACTTCCTTCCAATCCGTGGTTAGCAGGGAGCGCGGGATGTCGTAGGGCCGCGGCTCGGTCAACGACTTCACGGCGACCTTGGTAATGGCAACCTGGACACCCAGGCGCGCGGCCATCAGGGCGCCGTTGTTTTGCCAGTGATGGAAAACGCCGCTGCCCACCGTTCCGCCCCCGATCATGCCAATGTTCACCTGCTGCATAGGGCGCGGAGAGTGCCGGGAAGCGCCCGCACGGACAATGCAATTTTGGAACCGGAATAAGTTCAAAAAAAGCCTTGGCCCGCCGCGACTGCATTGCCATTTTTTCAGAAAGGAGCACCCCCCAGATCGACCATGAACTTTTCACGTCCTGGCCTCATCGCCTGTCTCGCCCTGATCAATTTCGCTTTGTCAGCCCGGGGCGGCGTGGCGCCCAGCATCATCAGCGGTCCCGTCGGCCGCGTCGCGCCCGCCGGCACAAACATCGCATTCAGCGTAACCGCCGACGGGACGGCTCCCCTGCTCTATCAATGGTATTTCAACAGCAACGCCATCCCGGATGAGACAAATGCCACGTTGCTTTTGACCAATGTGCAATCGGCCAATGCCGGGCCGTATTTCGTGACGGTGTCGAACGATTTCGGCGCCACCAACAGCGGCGTCGCGAATTTGGTGGTGAACAACGCCGCGCCGATTTTCTGGTCACAGCCGCAAGGCATGTCAACGTGGCCGGGATCTGCCGCGCTGCTCTCCGCGGGTTATGTTGGCAGCACACCGCTGACGCTTCAGTGGCGTTTGAACGGGGTCGATTTGCCGGGCGCGACGAACGCGGCCCTGGCCCTGCCCAACGTGCAATTCAGCGACGGTGGCAGTTATGTGCTGCTGGCGTCCAACGCCTACGGCACCCGGCTTACCACACCGGCGCCGTTGAACGTCGCGGAATTGGCTGCCTGGGGCGCCGGCGCGGCCAGCGTCGTCACCCTGACCAACTACGGGCAGAGCTTCCCGCCCAACGGCCTGAGCAACCTGCTGGCCGTGGCGGCCGGCGGCTGGCACAGCCTCGCGTTGCTGCCCAATGGCCGGGTGGCAGCGTGGGGCTACAACAACGTCGGCCAGATCAACAACTTCATTCCCGCGACCAACGTGGCCGCCATTGCCGCCGGCTGGGAACACAACCTGGTTCTGCGCAGCAACGGCACGCTGGCGGCCTGGGGTTACACGGCCTACAGCCTGACGCAAATCACCGCCGCCATGACGAACGTCGCCGCCATTGCAGCCGGCTGGTTGCACAACGTCGCCGTTCGCAGCAACACCACCGTGTTTGCCTGGGGATTAAATGCGTATGGCCAGACGAATGTCCCGCCGGGCTTGAGCAACGTCGTGGCGGTGGCCGCCGGCTACGGTCACAGCCTGGCCTTGAAAGCCGACGGCCAAGTGGTCGCCTGGGGACTCAACACCAGCGGGCAAACCAACGTGCCGGCGGATTTGAGCGATGTGGTGGCGATTGCGGCCGGAGCCTCCAACAGCCTCGCCTTGACGGTGGACGGCACCGTCGTCGCGTGGGGCGCCAACGACTACGGGCAAAGCACGGTGCCCGCCGGACTGAGCAACGTCATTGCCATCGCGGCCGGCGGCGCCCATGCGCTCGCCCTCCAAAATGACGGCACAACGGTGGCCTGGGGGCTGGACAATCATCAACAGGCAACGGTGCCCGCCAGCCTGCCGACGGTGGCGGGAATTGCTGCCGGCCAGTTTCACAGCCTAGGTCTGCTCACGGACAATTCGCCTCACTTTGTGCGCCGGCCATTGGATCATCTCGGCTATGAAAACAATCCCGCCTACCTGAGCGCGGCCGCCTGCGGGCTCGCACCGCTGCACTATCAATGGCTCCGCGGCGTAACAGCCGTTGAAGGAGCAACGAACGCCACCCTGAGTCTGGCCAGCGCGCAACTCGGCGACACGGGAACCTACCAACTGGTGGTCACCAACGATCTGGGCGCCATCACCAGCACACCGGTCGCATTGACGATTCTTTCGTCCCGGCCCTACTTCGTCATCCAGCCGACCAATTACGTCACCCTCGCCGGAACCAATGCGACCTTTTCGGCTTTGGCCACCAGCCCTTGGGGCAGCAGCTATCAATGGCAATTCAACGGCGCGAATCTCCCGAATGAGACCAACGCCACGCTGACCCTCGTCAACGTGCAACTGGTCAACGAGGGCTCCTACTCGGTCGTGGCCAGCAACCTCAACGGCAGCATCACGAGTTCGAACGCCTACCTCGACGTCCTCACGCTGCCGGAGGCGCTGAACGCCACAAACCTGACTTGGAACACCTTTGGCGACGTGCTTTGGAAGCCCGCATTTTCGCCGGCCTACGCCAATCCCGGCGTCGGCCTGTGCGGTCCGCTGACGCCCACGCAGCAAGGCTTCTTGCAGACAACGGTCGTCGGCCCCGGCACGTTGAGTTTCGCGTGGCAGGCGCCGGTTTACGCCAACTTGAATTTCGAACTCGACGGTCTCCAACAGGGTTTTGTTCAGATGAGTTCAACGTGGCAGCCGCGGACGTATTATCTCTCCGCGGGCTCGCACGTTCTGACCTGGATTGCCTCCCTGTCCTTCACCCCGTTCGGCTCGGGGTATGGCTATCTGGACGCGGTCACGTTCACACCCGGAGCCACGCCCGTGACGCTCACGGCACAGCCCGCCAGCAAAACATTGCCCGCCGGAACCAATGCGATTTTCAGCGTGGGCGCCGCGGGCACTCCGCCCTTGAGCTACCAATGGAGTTTCAACGGCACCAATCTGCCCGGTGCCACCGGAGCTTCGCTGGCCCTCCATGACATTCAGGCCGGCGCCACCGGCACCTACCGCGTAACCGTCAGTAATGACTACGGTGGACAATCGAGCACCAACTTTTCGCTCGTCGTTACGCCAGCCGCGCCCGTTCTGTTGACCCAGCCAATCGCCCAGCAGATGCTGGTGGGCGGCGCGGTGCTGTTTAGTGGCACGGCCCAAGGCACCCAGCCCATCACCTACCAATGGCGCCGGAACGGCGTTGATCTGCCGGGCGCCACGAACACCTTGCTGATGCTTGCAGACGTGCAACTGACAGACGCGGCGGATTACTCCTTGTCGGCCAGCAACGTGATCGCCGAAACAGTCAGTTCCAATGCCTGCCTGTTCGTTTACGAACTGCCTGACTTGGTCTCCGCCTTGGGCGGAACCGGCATCACGTGGAGCACCGACACCAACGCGCCCTGGTTTCCTCAAACCAACGTGACGCATGACGGCGTGCTGGCTGGTCAAAGCGGCGCGCTGGCGACAAACAGTCAGTCGTCCGTGCTCACGGGCGTCGTCAACGGTCCTGCAACCGTCACGTTCTGGTGGAAGGTATCCTGCGACAGTTTCTGGAGCGGCCTGAGTTTCCTGGTCAACGGCGTCGGCCAGGCAACCATCGCCGGCGACGTGGATTGGCAGCCGCAATCCTTTTTGATCGGTCCCGGCCCGCAAACCCTGCAATGGAACCTGACCCGCGGCACATTCGGGAGCGCCACGGATCGCGGTTGGGTGGACGAAGTCGAGATCACGCCGGGCTGGGTTCCCGTGGCCTTGACGGCCCAGCCCAGCAACTTCACCGCCATGGCGGGCAACGCGGTAACGTTTGGCGTTGCCGCCACGGGCACCCCGCCGCTGCGTTACCAATGGCAGTTTGAAGGAGCCAGCCTTGCGAATGCCACCAATGCCACGCTCACGCTCGTCAATGTTCAGTCCAACAACATCGGCAATTATTCCGTGGTGGTGAGCAACGATTACAGCGGAGCCACCAGCACCAACGCCCTGCTCTCCGTGTCGTCCTCCGGCCCGGTCCTCACCGCCCAGCCCGCGGACCGCCTCACCACGTTCAACAACACGACCACCTTCTCCGTGGGCGTCAAAGGCTCAAACCCGCTCCGCTACCAGTGGTTGTTCAACAGCAATGCGATTGCTGACGCCACCAACGCGTCGCTGGTGCTGACCGGCCTGCAACCGGCCAATGTCGGCGACTACCGGGTCGTTGTCTCCAATGAATTCGGCAGCGTCACCACCTCAAATGCGCACCTGAACCTGGCCCGGATGGTTGTGCTGGATTTTCTGCCGACTCCTCTAAACACGCGGCCCACCCCGGCCGATCTCACCAACCTCATTGCCATCGCCGCCGGAACGGGACATTCACTGGCCCTGCGGGACGACGGCACCGTGACGGCGTGGGGCAACAACACCTTTGGGCAAACCAATATTCCGACGGGTCTGGCCGACGTTGTCGCCATTGCCGCCGGCTCGTCCCACAACGTTGCCTTGAAGGCGGACGGCACGGTGGTCGCGTGGGGCGACAACACTTATGGGCAGACGATGGTTCCACCCGGCTTGAGCGGCGTCAGGGCCATTGCCGGCGCTTCGAGTTACAATCTTGCCTTGAAGGACGATGGAACGGTCGTGGGCTGGGGACAGAACAACTACGGTCAGTTGAACATTCCCCCGGGCTTGAGCAACGTCGTGGCGATTGCCGCCGGCAATTTCAACGGCGCGGCGGTCAAGCTGGACGGCAAAGTTGTTGTCTGGGGTCAGAACCCCTACGGCCAGGGCGTGCCCCAAGCCGGGATCAGCAACGTCGTCGGTGTGGCCCTCAGCGGCAGCCGGGGCTGGGGACTGTTTCAGGATGCAAGCGTGAGCGGCTGGGGTTTTGCCGCCTTCAACAATTGGGAGAACATCGCCGCCCTAAGCGCCACCGGCAACGACCCCTCCACGGATTACGTTGTCCTGCTGACCTACGACGGAACGATAATCCAAAGTTCGACCTTCCATTACAACCTGCCCGCCATCACCGGCAGTCTGCAAAATGCCGTGGCCATCGCGGCCAGTCCGAATCAAGCCCTCGTTGTGCTCAACGACGGCACGCCGTTTCTGGCCAGTCGCCTGCACGATCGCGCCGTGCTCTCGGGCGCCACGACCGTTTTCGCGTCGGGGGTTGTGGGCGCCAAACCCCTTTTTCACCAATGGCAGTTCAACCAGGGAAACATCCCGGGGGCAACCAACAATCTCCTGATCCTCACCAATACGCCGCTCACCGCCAGCGGGGACTATCGTTGCGTGGTCAGCAACGCGTTGGGCAGCCTGACCACCCCTACGGCACACTTGACGGTGATACGCTCCACGCCCCGGATTGCGTCCGCTTCCTCGGGCTTCACCACGAACGGTGCCTTCGCACTTTCTTTGAGTGGGCTTTCCGGACACGGCAACATCATCTTGTTCACGTCAACGAATCTGACCGATTGGCAGCCGATTCTCACCAACCCGCCCGTGCTGGGCTCCCTGCTGCTCGCCGATCCCAGCACGACAAACGTCCCGGTGAAGTTTTACCGGATCGAAGAGGAATAACCGATCTAATCGGGGATGTTGGCGGTGCTGCGGCTCTCTTTGCTGCCCGGCGCGGCAGGCGCCGGGACCATGCAATCCGAGGCCGGCTCCCCAACCCGAAACCACCTTCAGCCGGGCGCATCAAAACAGCGCTCAGACCATCGGCTGAACGTCTCAGTGTAGAATCAGCCCCACCACCGCGCCGCCGAGGACGAGCCATGTGGGATTGATCCGCTGAAACGATAAAATCGTCAGGCTGACGGCACTCAAAAGGACAGTTGGGCCGTCCACCAGTGAGGACCGGCCCAGGTGCCATGTGACCACCGCCATCAACGCCAGCGATGCCACGTTCAGGCCGTCGAGAAAATGTCCGGCGCCGGGCGAACGCCGCAACCGCGGCACGAACGGCCCGCTGACCGCCACGAAGAAAAACGCGGGCAGAAAAATTCCCACCGTGGCCACCGCCGCGCCGGGCGCACCCGCAAGCACCCACCCAATGAAGGTCGCCGTCGTGAACACCGGCCCCGGGGTGATCTGTCCCACGGCGATGGCATCAAGCAACTGGCTGTCGGTGAGCCAATGCCAGCGGTCCACCAAATCCGCCCGCAAAAAGGCGAGCAACACATAACCGCTGCCGAACAGCACGGAGCCCACCTTGAGGAAGAAGCAGAACATTGACCCGAGCCCGAAGGCGGCTGAACTGGCCGCCGTCCCACCGGCGGAAGCCGGCCAGGCCAGCGCCAGCCAGGGCGCCGCGCCAGCGCGGGACAGCTTCCGCGGCCATGGCCGCGCCAGCGCCACCAGCGCGCCGGCTCCAAAGAGCACGATGAGTTCGTTGGCGCCGCAAAAATTGAGAATCGCCGCGGCGAGCCCCACCACGGCGAGCAGCTTCGTTTTCACCGCGGTCCGCCCCAGCCGCCACAACGCCTGCAACACAATCACGATGATGACGGGTTTGACCCCATAAAGGAGTCCCCCGGCTTCCGGCAACCGGCCGAACTGCACGTAAGCCCAGGCAATCAGGCTGACCATCAGCGCCGCCGGCAAAATGAAACAGACGCCCGCCACGAGGAGTCCCGGCCAGCCGGCGCGCCGGTGCCCGATGTGGATGGCCAGTTCGGTTGAGTTCGGACCGGGAATGAGATTCGTGGCGCCCAGGAGATCGAGAAATTCTGCGTGCGTCAGCCAGGCCCGCCGGCGCACCACCTCATCCTCCATCATGGCGATATGCGCCGCCGGTCCGCCAAACGCGGTGGTGCCCAGTTTCAGAAACAACCGCGCCAGTTCGCCCAACCGGCCGGCGCGATCGCGATCTGCCGCCTCGCTCACGGGAGGGCAGCCGCCGGCGGCAGCACCAGCACCTGCGCGCTCATGGCCGGCTGATGCATGGCGCACACGAGGTTGAACAGCCCTTCCTCGTGGAAGGTGAAGATGTAGGAGGTTTCCTTCAACGGCGGCAGCAACTGACTCAACAGCACCTTGCCGTGCGGATCAATCAGCATGAAGTCGTGATTGTCGTCGGGCTGGAGATTCCAGAAGCGGATTTGCGTCGGCTCGTCCCGCTGCACCGCGAAAAAGGCCGGCGAAAAGGCATAGACTTCCCCGAATTTTTCGAGGCTTTCCTTGGCTGCGTTCTCCTTCACGGCCACCGCCTGCGTCTGCACCACGATGCTGGCGCGCGACACGCCGTTCGTCGTCACGGTCACCACCCGCGCGGCTTCGGCGTTGGGCAGATAAAATGACGCCATGTCCAGCGGATGCTGCAGGTTGCCCATCGGTTCTCGCGGGGAACTGGCACAGCCGTTCAGCAACCCAACCGCCACCAACATCGTGAGACCAGGGATGATTTTCATGAGTTTACGAATTTCCGGAATGTTTCGCCGACGCACCGGCGCGACCGGCCAGCCAGGCATCCACCGACCAGCGGCCGGCGCCGACAAGAATCAGGTAAAGCCCGCCCAACCACATGGAAAAATCCGTGCGTGCCTCGTGCATCAGGCTGAGGAAGCCGTAGCGCGGCAGTGATGCGAGCGTCAGACCGCCGAAGCTGTGGCCCAGCAGGATGGGAATCTTCGTCGTTACAATGGCGACTGAAATATCGACAACCAGCAGCACCGCCGCCGGACGCGTGAGCAGGCCCAGCAGCACCAGCGCGCCGCCCACCGTTTCCACGCCACCGACAAACGGCCCCAGAACGTCCGGCCAGGGCAGACCGATTTTGGCGAAGCGCCCGGCCCCCAGCGCCGCCGGGTAGAGAAACTTCTGCACGCCTTCAACGAAGAACACCGTGCCAACCAGCAGCCGAATGAGCACGACCGATGCCGGTGCCCGCGTCTTCGCAACCTGGGTCAGTGCGCTCATGCGTTCATTCCGCGTCCGGTCCGGAGCGGTAGTGCAGCACGGTGACCTTTTCCAGCGTGATCAGGCCGCCGCCCACCATTTTTTCCAGCTCCGGGAGGAAGCTTTGAATTTTTTCCCCGGCGTCCACGATTTCAATGACCAGCGGCAGATCCGCCGAAAGCCGGAGGATTTTGGCGGTGTGCACCCGGCTGGCCTTGCCGAAGCCCATCGGGCCACGCAGGACCGTGGCACCGGCAAGATGCAGCTCGCGGGCCTTGAGCACGATGGCCTCATAAAGCGGCTGGTGTCCCCACTTGTCGCTTTCGCCAATGAAAATGCGGAGCAAAACGGCTTCGCTTGGGATTTGCATGTCAGTTTCCTTTCATCGCCGTGAGCCACGCCCCGAACAAATAACCCAGCCACGTGCCGGCCAGGCAGAGCACCACGGACAGCAGCACGTTGCCGCCGGCGTAGAACCATTCGCGGTCGCGGAGCAGGTTGAGAGTTTGCAGGCTGAACGAGGAAAATGTCGTAAAACCGCCGCAGATCCCAATCATCACAAACTGCGTGACGAAGGCGCGTGATTCGGGCGCCATCCGGGCTTCGGGACTGGTCAACGCACCAATGACCCCGATGATGAAGGAGCCAAGAATGTTCACCGTCAGCGTGCCCGCCGGGAAGGTGGCAAAGCGTTGCGCCACGATGCCGTTCAGCCAGTAACGCCCGACGCTGCCCAGCGCGCCGCCCAAGGCAACCCACAAATAGACGGCATTCGTCATGGGTTCAGCAGTAGCGCAAATGGCCGGAAAAGCAAAGGCCCATGGTTGAGCCTTCGCCGGAACCCCGTAGTGGGACCTCCGTCCCGACCAACGGTTTGCAAGACGCGCCTGACCGATATTCGCGGTGTGGGCTTGACCGCAAATCACGTTCTCTGATTGTTTAGTTAAGTTCCCCATGAAATTCAGAACCCAACCCCGGGTCATGCTCGGTCCCGCGCTGGCCCTTGGCTTCGCGCTCGCCATTGCGACCGCGCAAGCCGCGCTGGTCCATCAATGGAATTTTAACGAAACGTCCGGCACCAACCTGTTCGATTCCGTCGGTGACGCCCATGCCTGGGTGGTCGTTGCCAATGGCGGTGGCGGCTACTCGCTCAACGGCAAGCGCATTCGCCTCGACGGGGGCGACCGGGCCACCGCGGACTACGTGCAGTTTCCGGAAACGGTTTTCGACGGTCTGAGCAATGTGACCGTTGAAGTGTGGGCGGTGCCCCATTCGTTTCCCAACTGGGGCCGCGTCTTTTGCATCGGACCCGGGGACGGACAGGACATCAGCAACAAGCTGATCCGCGTGGCGTTTTCCCAGGGGACCAACGGCGACCTGCAACGCTATGGTTTGTGGCCCAATGCGGTGGATGGCGCCATGCCAACGCCCGTCGATCGGGAATATCATTACGTCATGACCTGGAGCGCGTCCGGCGCGCTGAACTTCTATCGCGACGGCGTTTGGGTTGGCACGCAAAGCACCGGCGGCACGAACATCGCCAGTCTGGCCGCCCTGCCCAACACGACGTTCTGGCTGGGCCGCTCGCACTTTGCCGGCGATTCCACCGCCAACGCCTCCTGGAACGAGGTTCGCATTTACGACACCGTGCTGGATGCGGCCACGATCCAGAATGATTTCCGCCGCGGGGCCGATGACACGCTGGGGCTTTTGCACCGCTGGAGCTTTTCCGAAACCAGCGGCACGAACTTCGCCGATTCCGCCGGCACCGCCACCGGCAATGTCGTTCAACAGGGAACCGCCGATTATTCGCTGGGGTCCGGACAGGTCACCCTGGCTGGCGGCGCTCGCGACACGGCTGACTATGTCTCGTTCCCATCGCGCCGGCTGGACGGCTTGAGCAACCTGACCATCGAGGTTTGGGCGACGCCCAATGCCGCGCAGAACTGGGGCCGCGTCATTGATATTGGCGACGGAGTGACGCCCGACACGTCTTTCCTGTTGTCGTTTTCGCAGGGCGCGGACCTGAATTTGCAGCGTCTTGAATTCAAGCCGGCCGGCACCGCCGATTCCGCGCTGCCCACGACCGCCGGCGTGCAACATCACTACGTGGTGACGTGGGATCAAGGCGCCGGCACGTGCAGCTGGTATCGCGATGGCGGGTTGGTGAACAGCTTTCCGCTCGGTTCACAAATGCTGGCCAACGTGCCCAACACGGCATTCTGGTTGGGCCGGTCGCATTACCCGGCCGACAATACGGCCGGCGCAAGTTTCAACGAAGTGCGCGTTTACAACCGGGCTTTGACCACGGATGAAATCGCCTTCCACCACCAGCAGGGGCCGGACAGCATCGCGGCCCCGCCGGCGACCGCCATGGACGATCAGGCCACGCTGAATCCGGGCGCCTCCGTGATGCTCGACGTGCTGGCGAATGACACGCCGAACCGCTTTTTGACCGGTTCCGTCGCCGTGATCGCACCTCCTGCGTTTGGTTCCGCGACCCCCCGGGCCGATGGCCGCGTAGTTTACGTGAACACCAATCCCGCCGCGACCAGTGATGCGTTCACGTATCGCGCCACGGATTCACTGACGGGCAGCTACGCAACCGGTGCCGTATTCTTGACCCTCACCAACGCGCTGCGCCTGGCCGCCACGACGCTGCGCCTGCCGGACCAGCCGCCGACGGTGGCGTATCAAATCGTGGATGCCTTTCCGGGCTTGAACTTCGAAGATGCGCTGGCCATGGCAACGCCACCCGGTGTTTCCAACCAGCTCTTCGTCGTCGAACGCCGCGGGCGCATTTCCTACGTGCCGGACATCAACGCCGTCCATCCGACGCGGCAGGTGTTTCTGGACATTACGGACCAGATGTCCTTCGACGATACGCCCGAGGGAGAACGCGGTCTGCTGGGCCTCGCGTTTCACCCCAACTTCGCGCAGAACGGTTATTTCTACGTCTTCTACATCGCGCCCGGCGCGCCTTACATTGACCGGCTGGCCCGTTTCACGGCCAACCCGGCGACGTTGACGGTGGACACCAACACGCAACAAGTGCTTTTTGACGTCGTCGATCAGGCGTTCAACCACAACGGCGGCGACCTCCATTTCGGCAACGACGGCTGCCTCTACATCGGCATGGGCGACGAGGGCGACCAATACAACTACCGCCAAAACGCCCAGCGCATCGACAAGGACCTGTATTCCTCCCTGCTCCGCATTGACGTGGACAAAAAGCCGGGCAGCGTCGAGCCACGCCCCTCCGCCAACACCACCACGATTTACACCAACGCACAGGGAAAGGCCTTCTATTCCATTCCACCGGATAATCCGTTCGTGAACGCGGCGAGCTACCTGGGACAGCCCATCAACACCAACACGCTGCGCGCCGAGATTTTTGCCACCGGCTTCCGGCACATCTGGCGATTTTCCATCGACCAGCCGACCGGCGAAATCTGGGTGGGCGACGTGGGTCAGGATCGCTACGAGGAAGTCGATGTCGTTACGAATGGCGGCAATTATGGCTGGGCCTATTTCGAGGGGTATTCCAACGCCATCTCGCTTTATCCCTCACAAACCACGCTGCTCTCGAACCCACCCTCCGCGTTTGTGCACAGCCTGCCGCTTTACGTTTACCCGCACACCAGCGTGGCGGGCGGGGATGGTCAATACAAAGGCAACTCCATTTCGGGCGGTGTGGTGTATCGCGGCAGCCGCATCCCGCAGCTCACGGGCGCCTACATCTTCGGCGACTTTGAATCCGGCAACCTCTGGGCTTTGTGGCGCACGAACAACACCGTCCTCACGAACCGCATTGCCGGCGTGGGCGGCGCGGCGGCCTTCGGACTCGATCCCGGAAACGGTGATGTGTTGATTGCCAATTACGCGGCCAATCAGATTCAAAGATTGGTGCGCACGGACACAGACATGACATCCTTCCCGCAGAAGTTGAGCGACACCGGCGCCTTCGCGGATGTCATCGCGCTGACCCCCAATCCCGGCGTCGTCAGCTACGAACCGATTGTGCCCTTCTGGTCGGACAATGCCATCAAGCGCCGCTGGTTCGCCCTGCCCGATCTGACCCGCCAGGTGACGCATGTGGTGGACGGCAACTGGGGTCTGCCCGCCGGCATGGTGTGGGTGAAACATTTCGACCTCGAACTGGAGCGCGGCAATCCGGCCACGAAGAAGCGCATCGAAACCCGGTTCATCGTGAAGAACACCAACGGCATTTACGGCGTGAGCTACGCGTGGAACGAGGCCGGCACCGAAGCCTATCTGGCCCCGGACGGCGGGACCAATTTCTCGCTGAGCATCACCAATGGTCCCGCGGTTGAGACGCAGCAGTGGACGATTCCGTCGCGCGCCGACTGCCTTGCCTGCCATACGCCCGCAGGCGGCTACGCACTGAGCTTCAACACGCGTCAATTGAACCAGACCGCCACGATGAACGGCGTCACGGGCAATCAGCTGGCGACCTTGAGTGCTGCCGGTTACTTCAGCAATACGGTGCCGGCACCGCAAACGCTCCCCGCCTACGCGGCGGCCACCGACACCACCTACAGCCTGGAATATCGGGCCCGCTCCTACTTTGCCGTGAACTGCGTGCAATGCCATCAACCGGCCGGCGTGGGCCCGGGCACCTGGGATGCACGTCCCTGGCTCACACTGGATCAAACCGGGCTCATCAACGGCGTGCCTTACAACAACGGCGCCAATCCAACCAACAAACTCGTGGTGCCCGGCGACCCGGTTCATTCGGTGGTGTTGCAACGCATCCGGGCCAACGGCTTCAGCCGCATGCCGCCGCTGGCCACATCCGTCATCGACGTGGGCGCCACCAACCTGTTGACCGACTGGATTTCGACCGAACTGACCAACCGCCTTTCGTTTGCCGACTGGCAGCTGGCCAACTTCGGTGAGACCAATTCGCCCCTGGCCGCCGCCAATGCCGACCCGGACAACGACGGTGCCAACAACTACTACGAATACCTCACCCACACGTCGCCGCTGACCAATGCACCGCCGCCCTGGACGGTCCGCATCGACCGGGTCGCGGGCACGGTGGGCGTCACCTTCCAGCGTCTGGCCAATCTGGGCTTTGTGGTGGGGACCACCGACCGTCTGGGCGATTGGAGTCCCTGGGATGTGCCGGACAACCGGCTCTGGTTCGGCGCCTCCAATTTCACCGACACCGTCACCGGACCGTTTGATCTGGCGGAAACCAACCGGTTCTATCGCGTGAAAATCTACGAGCCGTAAATCACATTGCGGCAAGGAAAACGCCGGTTCAGTGTTGCCACTGAACCGGCGCACGAATTTGAGAAGGGACGTTACCTGCCCAGCAGGGCCAGCGCGGCCTCGGCCATTTTCGGACCGGTCAGGCCGTGCTTCTCGTAAAGCTGTTCCGCCATGTAGGCGCTCTGTCCAAACTCATCGTTGATGCCGAGCGACTTCATGACATGTGGAATGCCCGCCCGGGACAACGCATGGCTGACCTGCGCGCCCATGCCGCAGGCCAGCTGGTGATCCTCGATGGTCACCACCTTGCCACACGACTTCACCGCCGCGCCGATGGTGTCGAGGTCCACGCGGTTCACGAACGGATTGTTGATGACCGTGGCTTTGACACCTTTTTCGGCGAGCAGTTTTCCCCCCTGCACGGCCTTGCTGAACAGCGTGCCACAGCCGATCAATACCACGTCGCTGCCGGCCTGGGTGACCTGCGCCTTGCCGAACGGATAGGTCGCATTCTCAAGCCAGTAAACCGGATAATTCTCGCGGCCGACAAAGAAGATGTAACTCTGGCCGTCCTTGCCGGCCTTGCGGTCCTCGGCCTGGCGTTTGATGGCCTGATACATCAGCTCTTCCGCCTCATTCGCACAACTGGGCGCGATGACCACGGTGTGCGGAATCGCGGAGACGGCGGCCAGGTAAGTCGTGGCCTGGTGCGACGCCCCATCCGCCGCATCCTGGAAACCGATGTGGGAAAATATCGCAATCACCGGCGCCTGCGACAACGCGGCCATCGTGAGCGGCAGGTTGCCCTTCGTCACACCAAACTGGCCGAACGTGTCCACAATCGCGACGAAGCCCTGCTTGCTGAGCCCCGCACCGACGCTGCACATGTTGGCCTCGGCAATGCCCACTTCGATGTAACGGCCGGTGGCTTTCTGGAAGGTGCTGATGCCCGTGGAGCCCTGCACGTCGGAACTGACGGAATAAACCGGATAGCCTTCCTTCGCGGCGCGAATTGCACCCGCGGCCAGGCCCGCCTGCACCTTGTCCTTCTTGACCGCCGGGGCGGCCGGGGCCGGAGCCGCCGCCGCCTTGGCCTTTTTCTCCGCTTCCTTTTTCTCCCAATCCGCGCGCAGCGACTTCGCCCAGTTCATCAGCTCGTCCGGCGGAGTGGCGTCCTTGTAAAGTTCCGTGACCCAATCAATGATCTTCTCGCCATTGGCGAGCGGAAAGCCGTGACCGCCCGCGGGGTTCTCTTCCGTGGCCTTGATGCCGTAACCCTTGACCGTCTTGACCCACAGGCACACGGGATAATTCGGATTTGCCTTCGCCTGCTGGATGCCCTTCTCCACCGCAAGATAGACGGAAGGAAGGTCATTCCCGTGCGGCACGGAAATCACGTTCCAGCCCAGCGCACCCATGGCCTGGAAGCTCCGCTGCATTGAAAATGAATCCTTGGTGATGCGGCCCGAGAGCTTCGTGTCGTTGTCCGAAACGATCATCATGAACGGATTCAAACGATCCTTCGCGGCCAGCCCCGGAATCGCCGCGAAGGCCTCCTTCGCCTCGCCTTCCATGCTCGCCCCATCGGACATGATGCAGATCGTCATGCGATCATTGCCGATCAGCTTGTCGGCGATGGCGAGGCCCTGCGCCTGCGGCAGCGACGAGGACAGCGGGCCGTTGGACAACAGCACGCCTTCGGGATTCAGATGTGATTCGCCGTGGCCCGTCAGCTTGCTCTGGATGCTGCGGAACAACTTCAGGTCGTCAAAGGTCAGGTTGTCGAAGCCGTAATTGGCGCGCAGCGCGTAGATGCCGTTCTCGGCGTGGCCCGCGTCGTTGATGAAATTGTAGGCTTCGTGCCATTGGCGGCCTTTCACGCCGAACAGGAAGGCATGCACCGCCGCGTTGATTTCCGCGAACGCGGCCGGACCGCCCCAGTGACAGGCCGCGCCACCGACGACGGCATGCACGTCCATCAGCGCCACCAGCGCCCGGGTTGCACGTGGGTCGGCGACCACCACTTCCTCGCCGGCGAGGTTCTTCACCTTGACGGCGTATTTGGGCGGATGCGCCGGCGTGGGGGCGAGCCGGGATTTGAGGGCGAGTGGCGCGAGCGGGGGGAGCTCCACCTTGGCAACAACGGAATTATCAGCAGCCATAGATTTCTGAGTTCAGTTTAATTTTGTCAATCGGCGGGACGGAGCATAAACGAACCCGGCCGGATTTTAAAAATGAAACTTCTGCAAGCCGCCCATGAAAGACGGCACTGAACGGCCGGTGCCGACCGCAAGAGTGCGGCCTGTGGCGCCCGCCGCGCCCGTGCTCCCCATTTACCGGTTCATCCGGCTAGGGTTTCTTTTCAGCCAGACCCAGCTGCTCCCGCACGAGTTCCGGCAGAAATTTCAACGGAATCGAACCGTTCGCCAGCACCGCCTGGTGGTAGCGGCTCAGCACAAAACGGTCGCCCAGTTCGTGTTCGATTTGCTGGCGCAGCCGGTAATGTGCCATGCGGCCGGTGAAGTAGGTCGAAAGCTGCACCGAACTTTGCTTGGCCCGGATGATTTTCAGCCGGGCTTCGCCCTCGGACTGGAACGCCTGGTTCGCCAGTAGATCCATCGCCTCCTCATCGGTCATGTTCTCGCAATGCATGCGGTGATCGAGAATCGCGTTGCCGACGGCGCGCAGGTAAAACTTGAGTTGCGTCAGGCGCAGCGCCAGGTCGCCGTCGCCATAGCCCTGGTCCAGCATCATCTGCTCGGTGTAAACCGCCCAGCCCTCGATGTAGGCGCCCGAGCCCAGCACCTTGCGGATGAGCGACGGATTGCGATTCGCGTATTCCAACTGCACGTAATGCCCGGGGTAGGCTTCGTGAATCGTGAGGATCTGCAACATCTGGTGATTGTATTCCTCGAAGAAGCTGCTCACGCGCGCCGCGTCCCAATCGGCCGGCGGTGGGCTGACCGCGTAAAAACCCACGGCATTGGTATCGAGCGGCGGCGGCGAATTCATGAACGCCGTTGAGTTGCCGCGCTGGAACTCCGGCATCTCGATGACGCGACAGCGATCGGGATCCGGCAACGGGAGAATGTTGTGCCGGCGGATGAAATCCTTCACCTGCACCACGTCGCGCTTCACGTCGCGCACAATGGTTTTCGCCGTGCTGTGATCCTGGGCAATGTGCGCGAGCACCCGGGCGATGGTCGTGCGCCGGCCGGCGGCATCATCCGGCGGCAGGGCTTGCTGCGGGAAATACCGGCCCCAGAGCTGCCGCGCGATGACATACATGTCGTTTCGCACGCGGTCGAATTCGGTCTGCGCGTCGGCATAGACCTGGTCCGCGGTCAGCCCCGCATCCAATTCCAGTTCCAGCTTGCGGTTGAATTTTTCCCGGCCAATACGCCATTCGCCGTGCGCCCGCGGCAGCAGGTCGTCTTGGAGAAATTTCTGGTAGTCCCGGAGCGCCGGCAAAATCGCCTGGACCGCCGCCTTGAGTTCGGCCAGTTGCCTGGTCTTCCCCGCCACGGTGTAAAGATCGTGCTCGTAGAAATTGAGGGAACCCTGGTTCTGTTTGATGGCCGTCTCAACGTAAACGCGCGGCGGATTGACCAGATTTTGCCGGGCCGCGGCCAGCACTCCGGGCACCTGACGGATGCGCGCAATGGCATTGGACACGTTGACTTCCTGCGGCAGGGAAGATTGCGCGAGCAGATCAAAAATCGTCCCGCTGATGAACTGGTTGTAAGTGCGCGGATCAGTGACGAAGGCATCAAAGTGGTCCGCCATCCAGATGTCCTTTTGCAGTTCGTGCGCGAAGATGTCGTAATCGATCTGGCCCGCGCGGGTGAGCTTCGTCCGGTCCACGGCCTGCGGCAGTTGCGCCAGCGTTTCGCGCGTGTGTGCCCGCCAGCGCGCCCGGGCCGCCGGCGTCAGGTCGTCCATGAACCGGTCGTAGTCATGGTCGCCCAGCGACGTCGCCTCGACGGGCTGCATCTGGAATGTGGCCTCCAGTTGCTGACGGAAGAACGCCGCCAGCCGGGCGTCTTCGGACTGGGCCACCGCCGGCCGGGCGGCCAGCAACAACAACGGAGCGAGAACAGCGCAAAGGGATTTCATGCAATGGTGGTCAGTAGTTATCATGTTCTGTTCCATGAGCCAATCCCCCGAAAAGGTGAGCCGGCCCATTCTCACCCGCCGGCCGGTGGCTGCCCTGCTTGCATCTTGAACTGGTCCGTGCCGCCATCTATGCTGTCCGCTCAAGTTGGTCTGAACCAGAATTAGAAAAACATGAGCCAAATCGCAAACATCCTCGCCCGCGAGATTCTCGATTCGCGCGGCAATCCCACCGTTGAAGTGGACGTCACGCTCGAATCCGGCGCCGCCGGTCGCGCCGCCGTTCCCTCGGGCGCCAGCACCGGGGAACACGAAGCCGTCGAACTCCGCGACGGCGTCAAAACCCGTTTCCTCGGCAAGGGCGTGCAAAAGGCCGTCGCCAACGTGACCACCAAGATCGCGCCCAAGCTCATCGGCCTCGACGCGTTTGACCAGATCAGCGTTGACCAGACGATGCTCAAGCTCGACGGCACGGAAACCAAGGGCAAGCTTGGCGCCAACGCCATCCTCGCCGTCTCGCTCGCGACCGCGAAGGCCGCGGCCGCCGAAGCCGGCCTCCCGCTCTACCGCTACCTCGGCGGCACGAACGCCAAGGTCCTGCCCGTGCCGATGGCAAACGTCATCAACGGCGGCGCGCATTCCGACGCCCCGATTGATTTCCAGGAATTCATGATCATGCCGCACGGCCTGCCCACCTTCAGCGAAGGTCTGCGCGCCATCACCGAAATCTTCCATTCGCTCAAGAGCGTGTTGAAGAAGCGCGGCCTCAGCACGGCCGTCGGTGATGAAGGCGGTTTCG
Source organism: Verrucomicrobiia bacterium (assembly GCA_035765895.1). Lineage (NCBI taxonomy): Bacteria > Pseudomonadati > Verrucomicrobiota > Verrucomicrobiia > Verrucomicrobiia bacterium. Next base: position 75,242 of record DASTWL010000014.1, read on the forward strand.
CACCCAAGCTCGACAGCGTGGAGGACGCGCTCGACTCGATGAGCAAGGCCGTGGCGGGCGCCGGTTACAAGCTTGGCAAGGACATCTTCTTCGCGCTCGATGTCGCCAGTTCCGAGTTCTACAACGGCGACGGCACCTACACCTTCAAGAAGAGCACCGGCAAGACCCTCAAGGGCACGGAACTCGTGGAGTTTTACGCGAAGCTCGTGAAGGATTATCCGATCGTCAGCATCGAAGACGGCTGCGCCGAGGGCGACTGGAAGCACTGGAAGCTGCTCACCGATGCCATCGGCGACAAGGTCCAGCTCGTCGGCGACGATCTCTTCGTAACGAACGTGAAGTTCCTCCAGAAGGGCATCGACACCGGCACCGCGAACTCGATTCTCGTGAAGGTGAACCAGATCGGCTCGCTCACCGAGACGCTCGACGCCGTCCAGCTCGCGCAATTCAACGGCTACACCGCCGTCCTCAGCCACCGCTCCGGCGAAACCGAGGACAGCACCATTGCCGACATCGCGGTGGCGACGAACTGCGGCCAGATCAAGACCGGTTCGCTCAGCCGCTCCGACCGCCTGGCGAAATACAACCAGCTTCTGCGCATCGAGCAGCAGCTCGGCCAGAACGCTGTTTACGCCGGCCGCCACGCCCTGCCTAAAGCGCGCCGGTAAATCAATCTGGTAGGGCAGACCTGCTGGTCTGCTTCTCAGGCGGCGCCGCAACGCCGCCCTACCGACAAAAAGCTCACCCCGGAAGTCAGCCATGGCTTCCGGGGTTTTGCTTTGCCGTTCACCATTACTCGGAGAGTTCATTTATTTGGATTTGCTCCAAATCTTCTACCTCATTAAGCGAACATAGGTGAACAGAAGCGAACTTAAGCGAACAGTTTTTCATTCAATTCCCGTTGTTGGATTTGCCCTGTTCCTTCCCGCCCGCGCTCGAACGATCCCAGCCAAAGAGAATTGCGTGGACCCTCTCCAGCTTCTCGTCATGGCTCAGGGTGGTATCATCTCCCACCACCGCCAGATACGCCCTAAGTTTCGGCAGCTCCTTCACAGACGCAGCAGTCGCTTCATAATCAAAATACTTTTCGGCCAGCCTTAACCGCGCCCGCCGGATGTCATTGTCCTCACTGTCCAGCAAAAGCTTGGTGAATGACACGAGATGCGCCAGTTCCTCCGGCTTTTCGCGGGCCAGCTTCAAGACGGCCTTGCCAACAAGCTTTACTGCTGCGTTCCGCAGACTGGCCACGCTCACGGGCAACTCATTCAATTCGTCGGCCGCCGCCTGCGCTTCAACCAACTCCTTGACCTGCCGTTCCCGCGCCCGGCGACGATAGAACCGGCCCAAGCTGGCAATGGTGGTCGTCACCCCGAATTCCTTTTGGACGCGCTCCAACGTTTTCGCGTAACCCAGGTTCTCGTCGAACAACCAGCCCTCCAATGTCTCGCGTTGCTCGCGCGTGAGTTGGTTCCACGTTGAATCGTCGCGCAGCTTTCTCATCGGGAAAGTTTGCGGCATGAATACCGGTTCTTGATGCGGGCATGGAAATAACGGCCATGCGAAGCCGCGCGCAGCAGGCCGGCGTATTCTGAATAGGGGACACGTGAGTAGGCGTAAACGCCGCCGCTGTGGAAGACGATGACCAATGTGCCATGCCCGTCGTAATCCACCGCGGCCAGATTCGAGGATTGAACTGAGATCACACGTCCACACTAACGATGCAGGGGGTTTGCTAAAATGGGCGTTAAATACCGTGGGATTTTCCACCTACCTGGCCGCAGAATTGGCTGCCCCGATGCAGGCCTTGGACATTCTCGACTATTTGATGGCGAAGACGACCTGCGAGCAGCCAAGGAACTATGCGAAAGCTCAAGGGCCGATTGACCATGTCTGAGCAAAAAACGGCTGCCCATGCGGCGGGTTTGCAACCGTTTTTCTCTTGCATTCGAAAACCGATACCAAAAACTCAAACTACCGCTGAACTCAGCTCGCACGGAGGGGACGGCCACAAACCAAAAGGAAAATGGCGGACATGAAAACGATCAGGAGTCGTGCAATCGCAACCGCAGCCTGCCTGCTGTTCGCAACCGCAGTTCACACCTACGCCATTGAAGGGCTGAAACTCTCCCTGCAATGCAGCAACGTCGTCCTGACGTGGCCGAGCCTGGACGGCGAAACGTATATCGTCCAATACTGTCCAACGCTCGACACGAATTCGTCGTGGAAAACGCTCACCAACTTCATGCCAGCCGAAGTTGGAATGACCAACACGACGTTCGTCCATTCCAACGCCGTGATAATGGCGGTCCATGACGGAGGCGGCTCATTTGCCGCCATGTCGTCCGGCCAGAGCAGTTCAATGGCTCTGGCCGTTGAAAGCGACACGCCAAGCGAGCCGATGGCATTTCCAACCAACGGCATTGGTTCAGGTGTCCCGCTTCAACTTTTCCCTCCCGGGTTCGACATGACGCCTTACTACATTTACGACCCATCCAGCGACGAGTTCGTGAGCGGTTCTTTGCTTTCATCCTCAACGGATGGCGAGATGCAAGCGAACGATATTGAGTTTCCACCAGCAGAGGAAGGCGGGGGCATCACCAATAGCAGCGGAGATTTCATCGCCGAAACGGCGTTCTACCGTGTCGTTCGGAATGGCGTTCATCTGGTTGGCATCACCGACGGAATAAACCTGTCGGGCGTTGTCACAATCCCCGTGGAGGTTGGAACCGACGCAGGCATCTTGGCCGCATTGAGCGTCAGAGAGGACGGTTCACCCGTCGGGAACTCACAGGCCATTGCACCTTTTCAGGGACCGCTGCAAATTGTTCTGGATACAACTGCGATGAGTAACGGCGTCCATCAAATCACGGGTTATGCCTCATGGATTTCGGGCGGGGATGAAGACGGCACGACTGGCGTGGATGCAGAGTCGCCGCCGATCACGGTCAATGTTTACAACGAGATTACGTTCCCAACTTGGATTGAGCATTTCGGGGAACTTTACGACTCGGTTCTGATTACCGCTCAGTTGGGCCATGCGGACGCCGACTGGTATGTGGACGTGTATGGCAGCGGTGCGGGCTACATCGGAACATTTTCGGGTCACACGACCGATGGAACGATTTACGGTTGGTGGGACTTGGTTGGGCCTGGTGGCGTGGCTTACACGAACGAAGCATATTTTGATTTCGTGGTGTCGTCTGATTATGCGGGGCAGGCACCCCAAGGGAACGGCCCGCAGCCGAACGGAAGTTCAACTTCGGTTCCCAAGCGAACCTATCGGCAAACCGATAACTGGATTAGCAAAGGCATGTGGGTCACGGCCAATCTGCAAGCATGGGAGGGTTTGACAGGCAGTGATTTGCTGGACATCGCAACGGATGGATTTGTTACCATCGCCGACGGAGCAGGATTGACAACACGTCCATCGCACTCGATAGGGGAAGCATTCCGAATTCAGTATGGTTCAAACATTCCAGTATCCACAAGGAACAGCCAATGGCAATCTCTGCGAAATGCCATCTACCACCCTGAATCTCGCAACTTTTTCTACCTTGGACACGGCTCACCCGATGGAATTGGCGGAAGTGCGGACACAAACCGCTTCATCACCGCCTCAGAGATTTCCACCAATCTTCACACATTACCTGCCGGGCAGACAAACCGTCACGGGTATCGCTTTGTATTCCTCTATGGGTGTGAAACCGCCAGCGGGAAACTGCCCGAAGCATTCGGCATCATTCATCGGGAAAATGTTCCCGTTGTTGATTACGTTGATGCTGCCCTAACGCCCGGGGCGTTCGTTGGCTGGAACGACAAACAAAAGGCAGGCATCCTTGGTTCGACCTTCACAGACAACGCCCATTTCATCCAGCACTTCCAATGGGAGTGGACAACCAGCGGCTTGGGTGTCAGTGAATGCTTGGATCGTGCAAAGAATCTTTATTCCGACGTGGGCTTTATTGACCGCAGTAAACTCAAGGTCTTTGGAAACTGGGAACTGCATCCGCTCGACTTCAACAGGTGAGTTCTTATGGAACAACTAATACACATTACTGCCACGTATTCCAATGCTTTGCTCGTGGCTATCCTTCCGCACGTTTCTGACTTCGCAAAGAAGTTGGACTTGCCAATCGCACAACCGATCACGCAGGAACAAGTGCTTCGCTTCAATCCTAATCCATATAAGGGGCACTTTTCGGGGACCGTCATCTTAAAAAACCACTGGTGGTTTCACTTTGATGAAGGTGGCTATGTGGACAGTTTCAGTTCGGCGACCAATTGGTTTACGGCGGATGAAGATGCCGTGGACAACACGCAATACTACACGGGCACAACAAGGATGACCACGAATGAAATCATTGGCTTTGCCCGAACCGTTCTTCTCAAACTTGGCTACCCGCCAGTCCTCACGCATTCAGATGCCATCCCGGAGTTGCAGGGACCGTATAATCTGAAACATGGAGGGCATGTTACATACAGCCGTGTTTTATGGGAACCCGTCACAGATCACGACAGCGGCGACTACAGCAAAGTCCGTGTGGAGATAAACACTCAAGAAAGGGCGCTGGTTGGCCTTTACATCTGGTTTACAAAAACCAATCGAACAAGAATCGCGGCCCCGTTAAAAATTGATGTGGAACCAGAACTCGAAACCGATTTTCGGAAGCGAACGAAGGTTGGCGGCATGTTCATCCGCAGCAACGCCCCACCTGTGCTGCCAAAGAAGTGATTATTCGGGTGCCGGCCCGTCGTAATCCACCGCGGCCAGATTCGAGGATTGAACAGCGATCACACGTCCACACTAACGGCGCACGAAGTTTGCTGAAATGGGCGATAAATGCCGTGGGATTTTCCGCCTACTTGCTGTGTCCGCCTCGGGTCGGCCAGTTCAACGGGCGTTCTGAGCTGGCAAGAAACGGAAACAGCCGGTGAAACATTTCATCCGCCCGCTTCCTTTCTTTATACCACTCACGTTTGCGGTAGAGCTGCCAGGCCTTCGGAGATTTCTTCTCCAGCTCACCTTTGCTGAAGTGATGGAGCAGTCGCATCATGCCCAGCCGTTCCAAGGCCACCCGCCAATCCCGCGCTTTGTTCCGGCCCTTGCCGTCAGGGCCGGGAATGTCTTGGGGCCGGTTGGTTTTCACCCATTTGCGAAACTCCTGGATGATTTCCTCGTTGGTAAAGACGCCCCAACATATTTGCACCACGGTATGCTCCGTGCCGCTCCCGTAAATGACCGAAGCCGGGACATTGGAATACCGCAGCTTGCCCAGTCGTGCGAGCACTTCGTCGTTGAGTTCGGGATTCTCCAGCCTCGCCCGCGCGTTGGCTTCATCAATCAATCGCCTTTGTTGTGCCACCATCTCCACAATGTCCTTTGCGTCGAGGGGAATGCCGCGCTCGAAGGGGAGCAACTGAACCGAATCCACCAGGCCGCGCGGGGGAGTGTATGCTCGGAACTCCCGCTCCGCTTTCGTAAGCAACTGCCATGGCTTCGGGAAACTTCCCGTCAGCCGGTGAACCTCGCCCAGCTTGAGGGGCAACGCATCGGCCAGCACTCCGTCCGGCGGGCAAAAGAAACCATGAAGGAAAAAATATGCCGGATAACCAAGGCTTTGAATCCGCTGCAAATCTTCGTGAAGCCGTTTATCGCGCTGGCCGTGAGCCTGCTGCTCGTGCATGCACCGCCGCCGAACTTCCCGAATGAACGCTGACTCCCGCGCATATTCCCAATAACAACAAGCGGCCAGTTCCGGCTCCGGCACGGCATCGAAGTGCCAGTCTGCTTCAAGAAGCTTTTCCATTCCGTGGCATTCCGTCAGCCGTTTAGTTTTGGCGGGCCAGGCCATCGGAGTATGACCACTTCCTCACGTAGTTGTTCCTTGGTTGCGGTTGCCAAGCGCGTGCGGAAAAGATCGATACCTACTACCTCGTAACCAACGGATTTCGCCAAATCGGCGATCAATTGGCCTGTTCGGATCATTACCCGTAAATAGGACGCTTGATCACCGACCACGTATGCGAGTTGCGCTCCCGGACGCAATACCGGTCGAAGGTCCATCAGATGCCGGAGCATACCGCCAAAATACAACTTCGTTACGCGGGCATAGAGTCGTTCAAATCCGGAAGTTTTCCCAAGCTCAATTCGTCGGCGTTCAATCGCCTCGGCAATCTGCTGAATTGCGTCGTGGTTTTCGACCAACCTGTCGTCGGTGTCGCTCTTGTAAACGCTCCGGGTATTTGACCGGACCAAATTCTGCTTCAACCGGCGTAGGTCATCCTTGCTTTTGATGAAACCAAGCAACACAGACTCGAGTCGCGTCGTCCGCGTGTAGTCCTTTTCGTTGGGATACGGTGGCGACGTAATCACGGCATCCACCGATCCGGGTTGCAGCAGGACCGCGAGGGCGCGCGCGTCCGCTTGATGGACGATTGCCGGGATTGCGGATTTGGATTGAAGATGGCGGACGTCTTCGGCTACTCGTTTTACCGCACGAAGCCACGGACCAACTACCGCTGAATCCTTTTTGATCGCGCCTACGCCGATTTCAGGTCCGAAATGCAAATTGCTGATTTCATTTACCAGGCTTTTTGCCAAAGCGATGTGTTCGTGAGCCAATAAACGCGGTTCTCGATTGGCTTCTAAAACCTCAATCAGCACCAGAACCTTGTGGAGAGGTAGCGGACTGATCGAATTCGTCAGTAGGATTTTGACCAACTCCGGAGGCAGTTCCCGAAGAGTAGTTTGCGGCTTGGTCTGCCGACCGAACAGCTCAAGAACTCCTTCGTCCCGAATTCCCTGCTCGTCGAGTTTTCCCAGAGTCAGCTTCGCAACCATTGACGCATGCGCGACCAACTGGTCTGGGTCAACGTCCCAATCGACCTTTGTGCGGCTGGCAAATACCGCCATCGGGTTTGTCTCAATCCCGCAACTTGGTATGCCGAGCTTCTTGCATTCAACTATGGTTGTGCCAGTCCCGCAAAATGGATCTAAGACATGGTGCTTGGCGTCCAAACCGAACCGCTCGACGTATGTCCGGACAACATGAGCTGGATAAGATAATACAAAACGATACCAGTCGTGGGCAGCTCGATCTTCCACGCGCAGTTTGTTATCCTCGCGTGTTTTCGGCGCAGCGACGATTGGTGGCGGTGCAATCTCAACCAGGTTCATCGTTTCTGAATTGACGGTAGAAAAACTTGCCTGCTTCTGCCAGTGAATTGATAGCCGGGCGCTTTGCTGTTCATCGCCTCGAAGAGTCCGCCAATCAGGTCGTAGGTGTCGGCGGGCGTGGTGCAGTCATCGAGGATTTTGGCAACGAAGTATTTGGGCAGCAGGTCAATGTCCTCGGCGAACAGCGCGACGAGCATTTGCAGGATGAAGCGTTGGGCCGTCTCGCGATCCACGCCGCGTTTGATCTGGAGTTTGAAGCAGTCGGCCAGCGCGTCGGCGGCCTGGCGGGTGACGCTTTCGCGGTCATTTTCGAAGGTGGGCCGGGGCGAGCCCGGCGCGAGAAAGGCCAGCGGTCCCCAGCGCCCGGGCAAATCCTTCAGCGCGAGCGTGTCCTTGGGCGTGTCGAGGTCGGTGTCGAAATCGTAAACGCGGAACTCGTCGAAGTTGCAGAGGACGACGTAGCGCGGGCGGTTGGGCACGAGACGCGTCCAGTAGTCGAAAGCCTGACGGTAATGCTTTTGCAGGTCCGTGCCGCGCTTCTTCATCTCGACGAGCACGATGGGTTTCCAGACGAGGTCGGCGAAGCTGGTGCCGCCGGTGTCGACCTTGCTCACGCGCATTTCGAGCGTGGCGCCAGCTTCCTTGAGTCCGCCGGGAAAGCCGAAAGCTTGAAACAGGTGGTCGAGGAAGATTTGGGCCTCTCCCTTTTCGTCGCCCGTGATGTGCTTGGCGCACCACGCGGTAAATTCGGCGAGTTGGTCCCGGCTTGGCATGGCGTGGTTTGTAGCGGAATCACTCGACGCCAGCAATGCGGAAGGCACGCGGTGGAGGTTCAACTGCGGCCAGAACGCGGTTTACGCCGGCCGCCACGCGCTGCCCAAGGCGCGGCGGTAATTGTAGCGGCGGTCTATGACCGCCGACGGCACTCACAGAGTGCCGCTGCAGAATCCAAACCCCGGAAGTCAGCCATGGCTTCCGGGGGTTTTTGTTGCGGCAAGCCAGCCTTCACCGGCAATTGTGTCATTTCAAAAACTTGTTGCGTCGTCAAATGGCTACGCGTATTTTGTAGTCACATAGCTACACAATGAACCTGCGACGCGACGTATTTCAAGCCATCGCCAACCCGACGAGACGGGCCATCCTGCTGCTGGTGGCCTCGCAATCCATGACGGCGGGGGCGATTGCGGCGAACTTCGACACCGCCCGGCCGACGGTTTCCAAGCACCTGCAAATCCTCACCGAGTGCGAACTGCTCGCCCAGGAACAAAACGGCCGCGAGATTTACTACCATCTGAACCCCCAAAAAATGAAGGAGATTGCCGACTTCATCGAGCCGTTCCGCCAGATGTGGGAGGGCCGGTTCAACAAGCTGGAATCCGTAATGAAAAACCTCAAAGCAAAGAAGTAAAATCCCATGGAACACAAAACTCAAATCCACGCCGAAGCCGGCCAGCACGACCTGACGATCACGCGGGAGTTTGAGCTGCCGTTGGAACTGCTCTTCAAGGCCCATGTCGAACCCGAACTGGTGGCGCAATGGATGGGCACCAAGGTGCTGAAGCTCGAAGGCCGCCCGCACGGCAGCTACCACTTTGAAACCGCCGATCCCAAGGGGAACGTGATGTTCCGCGCCCATGGCGTGTTCCATGAGTTCAGCCCAAACCGGAAGATCACCCGGACGTTTGAAATGGAGAACGCCCCGTTTGGCGTGCAGCTTGAGGTGCTCGAATTTGAATCGCTCACCGGCGACACCAGCCGGCTGAAGATGCACGTCGTCCATGAATCCGTGGCGCAACGCGACCAGTTGCTGCAATTGCCCTTTGCCCACGGGCTCAACATGGCGCACAACCGATTGCAGGACATTGCCAGTAAATTGAATTAGAGCGGTTTAAATAATGTCGTAGCCGTCGGGTTATTCGCCGGCCCCTCACCCGACCTTCGGCCACCCTCTCCCCATCCGATGGGGAGAGGGACGGGGTGAGGGGCTGCAGCCGTCAGAACGGCTACAGTATTTATGTAACTGCTATAGCCCGCCGCCTTAACCTCCATCCCCGCCCCACTCATCATGAATCCCAACACCAAACGGGCGATATTCCGCTGGCTGCACATCATCTTCGCGCTGCCCATCGTCGCCTACATTTATGGTCCGCCGGCCGAGACGGTCCAATATCTCCCCTATTTCCGGTTCATTTATTTGCCCGTGGTTGTGCTCACGGGATTGTGGATGTGGCAAGGCCCGGCCATCAGTGGACTTTTTTCAAAAACACGGTGAACGCCGCCGCGGTGGGGCGGTGCTAGGTCGGGCTCAGAGGCGCCGCACGCAACGAAACCCGGTGCCCGAGGTCAGGGACGCGCCTTCCCGCAGGGCGCAACAGTTGTCGGGCGCGTTGGACGCGTAGCCTCCGCCCCGGCGCACGCGTCTGCCACGCTGACCGTATCCGGCCCGTGAGTGTCCGGCACGGTCGCGAGCGCATTGGCATACCAATTGGGATCGTGCCAGTCCCAGCACCATTCCCACACGTTGCCCGCCATGTCATACAGGCCAAAACCATTCGGCGCGAAGTAGCCGCCCGGACTGGTGTAAGGCGGCGGCGCGTTGCTGAAGGCGGGATGATAACCGCCGGTGCTGACATCGTAGGCGTAGGCGGCACCGGCGTAGTAATTCGCGCGGCTGTGTGAAATGACGTTCGTGTCCGACCACGGAAAGCGGTTGGTCAGTGCACCGCCGCGCGCCGCCCGCTCCCATTCCGCTTCCGTGGGCAGCCGATAGCCATTCGCCGCCCAGTTGACGAACGAGTTGCTGATCGTCACCTGCCCGGTGCAGTAAAGCCCGGTCTGGTCGGCGTTGGTGTGGTAACAGGGCATCAGGCCTTCCATCTGGGAACGCGCGTTGCACCATTTCACCGCGTCATACCAATACGCATACGTGACGGGATGCGTGATGGCCTTGGCGAGACCGGCGCTGGCGGAAAAATTGTAGCCATGATTCGTCGCCCACGAACAAACGATGTCCCACAGCGCCTTTGAAACTTCCATGCGGTCCATGTAAAACCCGCTCACGGTTGCCGTATGAACCGGCAGTTCGTCGGCGCCCAGATCGCCAAAGGAGTCCCCCATCAAAAAGGAGCCGCCGGGCACGAGTGCCAGGTTGGTCGCCACCGCCAGCACGCGATAAAAACGCTGCGGCGTGCCGCTCCAACCGGCGTCAGATACGCGGAGCGGCTCCGCCGTAATCCAGCCGTTGGTCAGGCATAGCCAGTTGGTCGTTGCAACCAGCGTGTCGGTGTATTGGACCTGACATAACGCTCCCGTGACCCCGCTCACAATGAGCTGGGGAGAACCGTTGGTGAGACCAATCCGCAACGTGGGCTGGCCCGGCGCAAGTCCGGCGACTCCAAGGAGACAACTCACCAGCCAGGCACGCCCCCGTGATTGAGCGACGGAAGTTTTCATGACTCACTCCTTTCTCTTTGAACCCAAATCAGGCACGCAGAACGTGCCAAACGCGCGTCATCCGTCCCGGGCCGGCCGGCTGAAGGGCCTGATGGACCCCATGGCGTTGCCCGCGAACTGTAAACGCGAGGGCGAACGAAATGGGAACGACCAATCGCGACGTTCAGCCATCTCCACATTCGTTCAGCCCGCAACGACGCCTCACGGCAGGTCGAGACGCAGTCGAAAACAGCGGTTCAGTTCGGAAGCCGGAACGATGAAAACATTCACACTGCCGTTGGTGCCAATCGGACCGGCCAGCGCGTTCCACGCGACCTCCGAATCCAGATTCGTTGCCGTCTGCAATACAAAGCCGGCCGCGGTGGCTGTCGTCGGCCAGGAAATCTCGACGGTGTCGGACGCGGCCGGCGTGATTCGCAACGTGGGCAGCGGCATCAGTTGCGCCGACAGCCGGTAGGCACGGAAAGACGTGGACATGCCCTCAGTCAGGCGGTTCTCGTCGCCATCAACGGTGGGGGCGACTGCCACACTTTGCCAGGCGGCAGGCAGCGCGAGATTCGTGCAGGATTGAAGCGCAAAACCGGCCGCCGTGGCGGCCGCCGGCCAGGACAACTGCGCCTGATCGGGGCCCGTCCGCGCAATCTTGAGTTGGGGAATCTGGATCAATCTGGCCACGAACGACTGCTCATTGGTCAGCGGCGGCACGCCGTTGTCGATGACCCGCACGGTAACCGTGTTCGTCAACGGCGGACAGTTCGCCGGCGGCCCCCAGGCAATCAAACCAGTCGTCGGACCGATGCTCATGCCGGACGGGGCATTGAGCAGACTGAAGGTGAGCTGATCCGCCGGCAGATCCGGATCGGAGGCGGAATTGGTCATCCAACGCAGCGCGCCTGGAACGTGCGTGCAGTCGGCAAGCGGCGCCAGGAGTGGCGCGCGATTCACCTCGCGGACGATGACGGTGAAGCTGTTGGTATCGCTGAGCGGCGGCACGCCATTGTCGGTGACGGCAACGGTGATGGTGTTGGTATCCGGTCCCTGACTCTCGGTTGGCGTCCAGGTCAAGGCGCCGGAATTCGTATCGAGACTCACCCCGACGGGAGCGGAGACGAGGCGGTAAACAAAACCGTTGGCCGGGAGGTCCGGGTCGGTCGCCGAGAGTGAAACGCTGAGCAGGGTCATTTCATCGATCGTCTGCTGGCCAGGAACCACGATTGTCGGGGCGAGATTCACCTCGTTGACAACCACGGTGAAACGGTTCGTTGCGCTCAACGCGGGCGCGCCGTTGTCGGTGATTTGTGCCGTGAAGACGTTGGTGGACGGCCCTTGCGCCTCGGTCGGCGTCCACGTGACCATTCCTGTATTGAAGTCAACCGTTGCACCGTCCGGCGCATCGAGCAACGCATAGGTGAGGGTCTGGCCGGGGTCCGGATCGTTGCCCACGATGGCGAGATTCAGCGGTGTTTGCTCAGCGAGACTCTGGTCGGCAATGACGACAAAACCGGGACGCGAGTTCAGGACGGAGAGCATCAGTGTCGTCGCTCCGTAAATCGAGGCGTTGGTCTGCCACGCGTGACCCGCCGGAAGGTTGAAGGCAGCAAACGCACCGGTTCGCGCCGGGTAAGAAATCAACGCAAACGCGTCGCCAGCCACTGGACGGTAACCGCCGTTGAGGTTGACACTCAACGTGCCGGTGAAGCCGACGTTCTTGGTGAACGCGAGCCGGCCATAATTGGTCAGGCTGTTCAAACCAAAGGACAATTCCCCACCGGCCTGAGCGTAGGTTCCCAAAGCCACCGTTCCAGTTTGCACGTCCACCGTTCCAAAATTGTTGATCGGCACGGTGATGGTCGTGGTTCCACCGCCCGCGCTCTTGCGCAGCGTGCCGTAATTCGTGATCGCCCCACCGTTGTAAAGCGAGAGCAGCTGGTTGTTCTGGATGTCGAAGACGGCGCCGGACTGGTTGATGATGCGGGCCGAGTTGGCCGTTTCGATGTCGTTCGTGCCGGACCACGTGATCAGGCCCTGGTTGACGAGCGTCCCCGTGCTGTTGATGTGTTTGCC
>DASTWL010000015.1 GCA_035765895.1 Verrucomicrobiia bacterium
GTGGCTGCTCTTCGTATCTTGGTTGTCGGGGGCGTGAGTCCCACAACTAGTGGCTCGGCGCTGCTCCCGCGGCGCAACCCACGTTTGCTCCGGAGAGCAGACACCCCTTCCACCTTCAACGAAAGCCATACTGTCTAGGCAGCATGAGCGCTTTTCAGCTTTCCATACCCACAGGCAGACTCCGACGTGGACTCTTGCTGGCTGCTGCAGCTTGTGCCGGGCTTGCTCTCACTTGGATACCCTTTGCCATCTACGATATTTCGTGCCGACGCGTTCCCGAGAGTTCTTTGGCACGCCTTGACTGGCCACTCTCCACTCTTGTTCCGCTGCTGCTCATTTTCCTGTTTGCAGATTTGCTTGCAGAGTTTAGGCGGATCACATTGCCAGCCAATCGTCCTTGGACGGACCGTCACCACTTCACCTTTGTTAGCGTCGTCTGTCTTGTTCTAGTATTTGTATTACCGGTTTTTTACATGGTCGCGGTTTTCACTATGATTGAGCCTGGAAACTCAGGCGGTTAAGACATGAAATTGCCGCCTCGTAAGAAACTAGGCGTGTAAGTTCATGTGGTGGTGATGAGTTTGAAGCCGAGGGCGGTGGCGGATTGGTGGAGGCGTTGGATCTTCTTGAGCTTTAGTTTTTCTTCCGCGTGTTGCCACACGGTCGGGTCGTAAGGGGTGCGGTGTTTGATCAGCTGCCAGAGGATGCGGGCGAGGTGGACTCGCTCGCCGTCGCTCGCTCGGCCCGGCGGGCCTGCTCCCTCCGGCCGCATTCCTTTCGCGGGTCGTCCGCTCAAGTGTGCGCCATCGCCGTGATGGCCTTCGGACTGCCCAGCCGCGCCTGCCAGCGGTGGCAGCCGGTATGGGGCGGGATTGGCGCTGGACGGACGGAGCCTGGCGGAGTAGATAGGTCTGCATGGTGTCCGCTGTTCGTAGCTGCGTTGTCGGGGGCGTGCGTCCCACAACGGGTGGCTCGGCGCCGCTCCCGCGGCGCAACCCACGTTTACACCGGAGAGCAGACACCGCTTTCACCTTCATCGAAAGCCATACTGGCTAGGCATCGTGAGCGTATATGGATTCGATTGATTTCACATTTTTAGCTGGCACCGCAGCATTTGATGTAGTGTGCATAGTCGCGATTCGACGACATTGGGATGAGAGATTTGTTGCGCGGCGGCGAGATTCTGAGATTACTTGGTTTTGGTTGTCGGTTTTTGGCATTGAGCGCAGTGACCGGAATTGTCTTCGGTTGGTTCGCGGGAGTCGGATCGCAAGCGCCATCTGCATGACATTGGGCTGCGCGTTGAGTATTTGGTTAAGACACAAGCGATGACAACGTGGCCTAACACAAAATCTGAGGGGAACCGTCAAACGATTTTCTAGTTGGATTTTTCATAAGTGAGTTTGAGGAGATCGGGATTTTTGAGGGCGAGGCGTTGGAGGTAGCGGGCTTCATCGTAGGGGGTGCGATCCTGCCAGCATTTCCAAAGGATCCTGATCCATTTGAACGCGAGGGAACGGAGAATGGCGTGATGTTGTTTGCCGCGGGCTTTTTGGCGCGCGTAAAACGCGCCCGCCCAGATGGAGTGGTAGATGGATTGATTGGCCCATTCGACCAGCGACTGCCGCAGGAAGCGTGGCGCGCTCCAGCGCCAGTGAACCCATTTGCGCTGGCCGCTTTTCTCGGTGACGGGCGCAATGCCGCTGTATTTCAGGAAATTGTCGGCTTGCGGGTAACGGTCGCGCTGGGTGCCAAAGGCGGCGAGCAAGCGCGGCGCCAGCACCGGTGACGGCTCAACCAACCAGTGTGGGGTTGCGTGAACTGCCCGTGGTTCAGCCGGCGGCAATGCGGGCCACGATGCGGGCCGCCGCGACGAACCCGAACGTGCCGGTCACAAACGTGGCGCTGCCCAGGCCGCCCCGGCAATCGAGCTTGAGTTCGCCGCCCGCCTCGCGCGTCGCGCAGACGGTGCCGTCCTGGTGCGGGAACAGCGGCGGTTCCGGCGAATAGACGCACTCCACCCCGAATTTCTTTTCGCCGCGCGGAAAGCCGTGGTCGGTCCGCAGCCGTTTGCGGAGGGATTGCAGCAGGCGGTCGTGCGTGGCGCGGGACAGGTCGGCCACCCGCACCTGTGTCGGATCCCGGCGCCCGCCCGCGCCGCCCGAGGTGATGACGGGCAGGTTCAAATCCCGGCACAGCGAAACGCACAGCGCCTTTTCCCGGACGGCATCGATGGCGTCCAGCACGTAATCGAAGCGCGTGGCCAGAATTTGGGCCGCATTGCCCGCCACGAAAAAGGCGCGCTGCGCCTGCACCTGGCAGTCGGGATTGATGGCCTGCACGCGCGCCGCCATGGTTTCGACCTTCGGTTTGTGGATCTCGCCGTCGAGCGCGTGGATCTGCCGGTTCACATTGCTCACGCAGATGTCGTCCATGTCCACCAGCGTGAGGGCGCCGAGGCCGGAGCGCGCGAGCGCCTCGACGGCCCAGGAGCCGACGCCGCCGATGCCGATGACGCACACATGGGCCGCGCGCAGCCGCTCCAGTCCGTCCTGGGAATAGAGCCGCCGGATGCCGCCGAATCTGACGCCGTAACGATGCATGCGCGGCGAAATTACTAACGGCTTCAACGGCGTTTGCCAAGCGAACGGCAATTCCCGGCCAGCCGCCGGACGCGCCGCCCAAGAAATTCACTCGCCAGCAACGCGGAAGACTTCACACTGGCGGCTCCAGAAATGAGCGACCCGAAGCTGACCCGTTATGCCCGGTTGTCCATCGTCGCCGCCGTGCTCAACATCGTGCTGAAAACGGCGGCGTGGTGGATCACCGGTTCGGTTGGACTGTTGTCCGACGCGGCCGAGTCCGGCGTGAACCTGATCGGCGCCATCATGGCGCTGGCCATGCTGACGGTTGCGGCCCGGCCGGCCGATGACGAACACACCTACGGCCATGACAAGGCGGAATATTTTTCGAGCGGCCTCGAGGGCGGATTGATTTTGATTGCGGCGCTCGGCATCGGCGTGGCGGCCATTCCCCGGCTCATCGCGCCCAAAGCGCTGGAGCAAATCGGCGTGGGCCTGGTCGTTTCCGTCGTGGCCTCGATCCTCAATCTCGTCGTCGCCCTGGTGCTGCTGCGCGCCGGCCGGCGCAGCCATTCCATCACGCTCGAGGCGAACGCCCATCATCTGTTGACGGACGTGTGGACTTCCGTGGGCGTCATCGTGGGCGTGGGCGCGGTGGCGTTCACCGGCTGGAACTGGCTGGATCCCGTGGTCGCCCTCGTCGTCGCGGCAAACATCGTGGTGGCCGGCGTCAAGATCGTGCGGCGCTCGGTGTTCGGGTTGATGGACACGGCGCTGCCCGCGGACGACCAGCAGGCCATCCAAAAAGTGCTGGAGCAGCACACGCGGGATCACATTCAGTTCCACGCCCTGCGCACCCGCCAGTCCGGGGCGCGCCGCTTCATCGAACTGCACGTGCTCGTGCCGGGCGACTGGACGGTGCAACGCGGCCACGACCTGCTGGAGCAAATCGAGGACGAAATCCGCGCCGTGGTGCCCAACGCCACGGTGCTGACCCACCTGGAAGCGATTGACGACCCGGCGTCCTGGCGCGACCTCGGCCTGGAACGCGCCCCCACAGTTGACGGACCCGCCCAGCCGGACCAACGTTGAGGCAGACCCAACGGTCAGCAATGGAGTGAACATGGTCGGCACCCATCCGGCATCCCGTCTGACAGAACCAGAACGTGCGTTTCTGCTGGAGCTCGCCCGCCGGACGCTGCAGGAGCAATGTGTCAGCGGGCGTTCACCGGACGTGGACCCGACCGCCGTTGCCTTGTCGTTGCGTCAGCCGCGCGCGTGCTTTGTCACGCTCCTGAAGCACGGCGAACTGCGCGGCTGCGTTGGCAACCTTCAGCCGCGGGAGCCGCTCTACCTCGCCGTGATGCACAACGCCGCCGGGGCCGCCTTCCGCGACAATCGTTTCGCACCGGTCAGCCTGGAGGAGATTCAAGCCCTGCACATCGAGATCAGCATTTTGGGCGAGCCTGTGAAGGCAACCTTGCGTTCGCCGGAAGATTTGCTGGGACAACTGCGGCCGGGAGTGGATGGGGTGATTCTGAAGGTGCGGGGCCGCACCGCGACTTTTTTGCCGCAGGTCTGGGAGAAAGTGTCAGGGCCGGTGGAATTCATGGAGGCCCTGGCGCACAAGGCCATGCTGCCGGGCTCCGCCTGGCGCGATCCAACCGCCGTGGTCATGACCTATCAGGTCGAGCATTTTGAGGAACCGGCACCGGCGGCGGGCCTCAATTGACGACCAGCATGGCAAAGCCCACGAGGGCCGCAACGACCAGACAGGCGAAGACCGTCTCCGCCACACCCAGCCGGCTCTCGCCACTGTGGTGCAGGGCGCTCAGGCGGGTATTCACAAAGGAACCACTCTTCGGACCGGCAATGAAGGTGACGTTTTTCATGCCTTTCATTTAGCATCGGCCGGGCCAAGCCGATTGCGCCTGACCGTCCGCTTCGCCCAGCCGCCGCCCGCGTGAATTCGCCGCCGGACTGTCCCAGTTCCACGCGTGGCCGCTTGTTTACTGGACACCGGCCTGCCCCAACGTGTATGCACCCCGGCTTCAATGGGTCATGAACAAATCCGCCCGCAGCGCATCCAATCGAGCATGAATCGAGCATCCTTCCCCCGCCATCCCCTCCGCTGGTCCCCCGCTCTCGCCCTGGCCGGCATCCTTTTCAGTCTGGCCAGCGTGGTTCCAACCCAGGCCGCCATCGACGCGCGCATGCTGCGTTATCCCGATGTTTCGGCGACGCAAATTGCGTTTGCCTATGCCGGCGACATCTGGGTCGCGCCCAAGAATGGCGGCAACGCGGTCCGGCTCAGCTCGCCGCGCGGCGAGGAATCGTTTCCCAAGTTTTCACCCGACGGCCGCACCCTCGCGTTCAGCGCGAATTACGACGGCAACCTCGACATCTACACCCTGCCGGTGGACGGCGGCGTGCCGCAGCGCCTCACCTATCACGGGGCCAGCGACCGCGTGGTCGGCTGGTATCCCGGCGGGAAATCCATCTTGTTCGCCAGCGACCGGGCCAGCGAACGCAACCGCTACAACAAACTGTTCCAGGTGAGCGCCACCGGCGGTTTGCCGGAACAACTGCCGCTGCCTTACGGCGAATTCGGCGCGATTTCGCCGGACGGTCAGCGGCTGGCCTACACGCCCATCAGCGTGGATTTCCGGACGTGGAAACGTTACCGCGGCGGCATGAACCCGGACATCTGGTTGTTCGATCTCCAGACCCGGGCCGCCAAACGCCTGACGGACGATCCGGGCAACGACAGCGTCCCGATGTGGCACGACCAGACGCTGTATTTCCTCTCCGACCGGGATGCCCATCAGCGCAACAACATCTGGGCGCTCGACACCCGCACCGGCAAAACCCGCCAGATCACGTTCTTCACCGATTACGACGTCGAGTTTCCCAGCATCGGGCCCAAGGACATCGTGTTCACCAAGGGCGATCAACTCTGGCTCCTCGACCTGGCCACCGCCAAGGCGCATCCGGTGGACATCACCGTGGTCACGGACGAGGCGACCTTGAAACCGCGGCAGGAAAACGTGGCGGGCTACATTCACAGCGCCGCGATTTCCCCCAACGGCAAACGCATCGTGGTGGAAGCACGCGGCGACCTTTTTACCGCGCCCAAGGAACATGGCGTGGTGCTCAACCTGACGCGCAGCAGCGGCGTCGCCGAACGCTGGCCCGCGTGGTCGCCCGACGGCCGGCAAATCGCCTACTTCACCGACCGCACGGGTGAATACCAGCTCGCGTTGCGCCCTGCGGACGGTTCCGGCGAGGAAACCATCGTCACGCAGCTCGCGCCGGGCTTTTACTACCGCCCGCAATGGTCGCCGGACAGCAAGCAGATCGCGTTCGTGGATGTCACGATGCGGCTGTCGCTTTACAACGTGGAAACCAAGCAAGTCACGAGCATCGACCGGATGCTGTGGCTTTACGAAGGCGAACTGGAGCAGTTCACTGTGAGCTGGTCCGCGGACAGCCGCTGGCTGGCTTATGCGGGCGAACTGGAGAACGGCCACAACGCCATCGTCATTTACGACACGCAGGAGGCCAAACGACACCAGGTCACGAGCGGGTTCTACGACGATTCCCTGCCGGTCTTCGACCCGGAGGGCAAATACCTCTTCTTCCGTTCGGGCCGCACGTTTGACCCGCTTTACAGCAATCTTGATGACACGTGGATTTATCCCAACACGGGCAACCTGATGGCCGTGCCGCTGCGCCGCGACGTGCCCTCGCCGCTCGCGCCCCGCAACGACGAGGAGGAGAAACAGCCGGACGACACCAAAAAGGACGAAGCCAAAAAGCCGGACGCAAAGCCCGCCAGCGCCCCGGCCGCCGCAGCGGAGACCAAAAAGGCCGAGGCACCCAAGGAACCGCCGAAGGCCGGGGCCGACCAGGACAAGCCGGCGAATTCGATGTCGATTGACTTCACCGATTTCGAGCGCCGCGCCGTCCAACTGCCGACCAAGGCCGGCAATTACGCCGACCTCGTCGCGGTAAAGGGGAAGTTGATTTACCGCTGGCTGGGCCGCGAGGGCGCGGGCGAAAATGCGGCGATCGACTATTACGATTTTGAGAAGCGCGAAATCAAACGCATCGTGGACGGCGCGGATGATCTGGCCCTCGCGGCCAAGGGCGAGCAACTGCTGGTCCGCAAGGGCCGGGATTACTTCATCATCGAGCCCAAGGAGAATCAGTCCCTCTCCAAACGCGTCAACACCGCGGACCTCGAAACCACCATCGATCCGCGCGCCGAATGGCGGCAGCTCTTCACCGATGCCTGGCGCATCGAACGCGATTTCTTCTACGACCCCACCCTGCACGGCGTGGACTGGCAAGCCATGCGCACGCAATACGGCAAGCTCCTCGACCAGTGCGTGACGCGCTGGGACGTCAACTACGTCATCGGCGAGCTGATCGCCGAACTCAACTGCTCGCACACCTACCGGGGCGGCGGCGACGTGGAAAAGCCCGCGGAAGTGCGCGTGGGTTACCTCGGCTGCGATTTCGTGCTCACCAATGGCGCCTATCAAATCGGCAAAATCTACGACGGCGGCGCGTGGGACAGTGAAGTGCGCTCGCCGTTGTTGCGCCCCGGGCTGACCAGCGTGTCGGAGGGGGATTATTTGCTGGCCGTGAACGGCGTGCCGCTGGACCCCAAGCAGGATCCGTGGGCCGCGTTTCAAGGACTGGCGGATGAAACCGTCATGCTCACCGTGAACCATCGCCCAACGCGCGACGGCGCCACGAACGTGTTCGTCCACACGCTCGACAACGAATTGCGCCTGCGGAACCTCGCCTGGATCGAAGCCAACCGCCGGCGCGTGGACGAGGCCAGCGACGGTCAGGTGGGCTACATTTACGTGCCCGACACCGCACGCAACGGCCAGAACGAACTTGTCCGCCAATACCAGGCGCAGTTCAAAAAGCCCGGCCTGATCATCGACGAACGCTTCAACAGTGGCGGGCAGATTCCCGACCGCTTCATCGAACTGTTGGGCCGCAAGGTGGAAAACTACTGGGCCGTGCGGCACGGCCAGGACTGGCAATCCCCGGCCAACGCCCACCACGGTCCGATGGCCATGCTCATCAACGGCTGGAGCGGCTCGGGCGGCGACTGCTTCCCCTACTACTTCCGCAAGGCCGGCCTCGGCAAGCTCATCGGCACACGCACATGGGGCGGCCTCGTCGGCATCAACGGCACGCCTGGATTGATTGACAACGGCAACGTCACCGCGCCGGCCTTCGCCATCTACGACACCAAAGGCAACTGGATCATCGAAGGCGAAGGCGTGTCGCCGGACATCGAAGTCATCGACGACCCGGCAGAATTCGCCCGCGGCCGCGATCCGCAGCTCGAACGCGCGATTGCCGAAGTGCTGCGCGAACTGCGCACGAATCCGCCGGTCCAGCCGCACCGCCCGAAGTATGCGGACCGCGCAGGGAAGTGAGCCGTCCGGCGCATCGGTGCGGGGTTGAATCTGGCCGCGTCCTTTGGCAACGGCACGTGCACGCGGTTTGCCGCAGGCGCATCAAACCGCCAGCCATTTCAGGCCGAAGTGGATCCACACCGGCGTGGTGATGAAGCTGACCGCCGAGGTGCCCAGCACGATGCGCAGCGCGGTGGCGGGTTCGCCGCCGTAATGCCGGGCGAGGACGATGGGCAGCGTGGCCGCCGGCATCGCCGCTTCAATCACCAGCACGCGCTTCAATTCGGGCGCCGCAGGCAGACACCAGGCCAGCAGCAAAATCACCAGCGGCATCACCCCCAGGCGCAGAACCAGCGCCAGCGCCGCCTCACGCCAGCTCCCGCCCGCGTGCAGCTCGCCCAAATGGTCCGCGACCGTGGCGCCAATCAGCACCAGCGCCAGCGGGAACGCGCACTGCCCAAGCAGGTGGAACGTGTTCAGCAGCGCGCGCGGCAGGTGCGGGCCGACCCCGGTGAAGTTGAGGCCGACCGCCAGCAGAATCGCCACGAACGGCGCGTTGATCGCCTGCTTCCACGCGCTGCCCGCGTGGCCGCCGGTCAGCACCAGCAGCAGCACGGTCCACAGGCAAATTTCGACGCCGAGGTTGTGGAGAAACAGCACGCCCGTGGTGCGTTCATCGAACAGCAGGAGCGTGAGCGGCAGCGGCACGTAACCGTAGTTTTGCAGGCCGGTGCAAAACGCGAACGTGCGCCGCGCGGGCGCCCCGCTGAATTGCAACGCGCCGCTGGCCAGCCACGCCAGCCCCACACCGATGAGCACCGTGGCTGCGCCGGCAAGCGGCGCGAGGGTGAGATTGCGCCAGTTGGTGAAGGCGGGATTGCCCAGGGACGTGTCCAGAATCAGGCATGGCATCAGCAGGTTGATGACCACCTTGAAGAGGCTTTGGTCCGCCTGCTCGCTCAGCCAGTTGAGCCGCCGGATGACCAGTCCCGCCGCCATGATGGCGAAGACGGGAATAACCGCGTTCAAGACGGTGACGGACTCGTTCATGGCCGCAGCAAGCGCAGCAGCGCCTGCACGTTCAGCGCGGCCTTGGGCACGAACGAGGAGGGCTGGACGTATTCCTGATCCTTCGAACCGTCGGCCGTGCGCTCGGAGCAGTGGGCGTTGTCGCCCATCGGCCCCAAACCATCGAGCGTCGGCACGGCGTGACAAATGAAATTGCCGTCGCTGATGCCGCCGCGCTCCTCGCGGTTGACCGTCAGCCCCAGTTCGGCGCCCGCTGCCGCATACAACGCCAACAAGGCCTCGGTGCGCGGATTCGGCGGCCACGGCGGCGATTCGTGGTCCAGAATGATCCGCACCCGGCACGGAAATCCATCTGCGCGGCTGCGGACGGTAATCTCCTGCTCCAATGCCCGTAGCTGCGCCAGGCCGGCCTGATACGCTTCGACGGAAAAGGCGCGCAGTTCGGCTTCGGCCACCGCCCGGTGCGGCACGCGGTTCAGCGCGCCACCGCCCGTGATGGTTCCGACGTTGACCGTCAGGCCGCGCGCCGGATCCGTCAGCGCTTCCACCCGCTGAACCGTGTGGGCGAGCTGCGCAATGGCGCTGGCGCCGCGGGTGTGTGCCACACCGGCATGTGCGCCGCGGCCCTCGACTTCGATCCGGAACGCCGCCCGTCCCTTGCGCGCGGTGACGAGAGAAAACTCGTTCCCCACCCGCCGGCCGGCCTCGAAGACCAGCGCGGCCGTCGCGCCGCGGAGCCGTTCCTCGCAGAGCCGGCCAAATTCCGTGCTGTCGGTTTCCTCGGAAGCGTTGAGCAACAGCACCCAGTTCGTCGCCGCGAACACATCCGGGGCCACCGTCTGCAAGGCCGCGAGCACGAGGTGCATCATGACCGTGCCGCCCTTGACGTCTTCCGTGCCCGGGCCGTAGATGCGGTCGCCCTCGACACGCCAGTGAAACTGGTTCCGCGCCTCCTCCTCGGCGGGAAACACCGTGTCGAGGTGGGAGATGAATCCGACCGACCGCGGGCCGGTGCCGGCGCGGGTCAACACGAGGTGGTCGCCCAGCGCGGGATTGGCGGACGGCACGAACCCGGCCGTGAAGCCGAGCGGGGCAAACGCCCGCGCGGTGAACCGGCCCAGCTGATTGACGCCGTCCCGGTTGAGCGTGTGGCTGTTGATGGCCACCATCTGCCGCAGCAATTCAAGGCTGGGCGCCAGCCGTGCGTTCAGGCACGCAAACAATGTGTCGTTCGGTTGCATCCGCCACGCAGAGATTGCCGGGATGGCGCGCCGGGGCAAGTCCGCTTGCGCCAAAGGACTGCCACAATTTTGCAAGGAGCCCGGGCCGGGAAATTTGCTTCCGTTGAATTGGGCCCTCTGCTATTGAAACCGCACTGTGCGCAAGATTCATCTCGTAGTTGTTTTGTCCCTTTGGTGCGGCCTGCTCGGCCAACTGGCCGGCGCGGCGACGTTCAAACTCACTGACGGCCGGACGGTGACCGGCGACCTCATCGAGGCCGGCTCCAACGATGCCGACGCCCTGGTCAAGGTGGACGACAACAAATACGAGCACATCCCGTGGGGCCAATTCTCGCAGGAAGACCTCAAGGCTTTCCTGCAAAAATATTCCGACAACAAGAAAATCACCGGGGCCGTCGAGCCGTTCATTGAAATCACGCAGGAGGAAAAGGCGGCCAAGACCGAGGTGCCCATCAAGCCCGTGCCGCGGATCGACCGGCCGGAGAAGGGCTCCGTCATCGGTTCGCTGTTCCATTCCGGCATCGGCTGGTTTCTCGTGCTCGTGGTTTACGCGGCCAACGTCTGGGCGGGTTATGAAATTGCCATCTTCCGCGCCCGTTCGATGCCGCTGGTGACCGGCCTCGCGGCGGTGCCCGGCGTGGGCTTCCTCAGCAACATCGCATTTCTCGCGCTGCCCACGTATGTCGCGCCCAAGACGCACGCCGACGAAACTTACGAACGGCAGGAGGCCGCGACGCCGACGTTTGCGCTGCCCTCCGAAGCGGCGGCCGCCGGCGAACCGGCGGAAGGCGCCGCAGCCGCTGCCGGAGCCGCGGCCGCCGGACCGAAACCGGAGGTTTACGCCCGCGGCCAGTTCACGTTCAACAAGCGCTTCTTCGAAACCAAGTTTCCCAACTTCTTCGGTGTCGTCCGGCGCGAGGAAGACAAGGAAAAGGTGCTCATCTTCAAGACGTCCAAGGGCGAGTTCATCACCCAGCGCATCACCCGCATCACGCCCGGCGAAATTTACATCCAGGCCGAGCGCGGCGCGGGCGCTTCCGTCGAAATGCCCCTGCATTTCCCGGAGATTCAGGAGGTCGTCCTGAAACACCACCACGCCTGACCGCCCCCAACCTCCCCCTCCCCCTTGCATGAAATACCGCACCGTCCTGCTCTTTGGCGCGCCCGGCTCGGGCAAGGGCACGCAAGGCAAGGTGCTCGCCAACATTCCCGGCTTCTTCCACTGCGCGTGCGGTGACATCTTCCGCAATTTGAAGGTGGACAGCGATCTGGGCCGCGTGTTCGTGCATTATTCCAGCAAGGGCCAGCTCGTGCCCGACGACGCCACCATCCGGTTGTGGCGCGACTTCATTGAGACCAGCACGAAAATCGGGCGCTTTCATCCGGAGAAGAACCTGCTGGTGCTGGACGGCATCCCGCGCAACATCACGCAGGCGAAAATCCTGCGGGACGTGCTCGACGTGCGTGCGATGTTCTGGCTGAAGACCCGCGACTTCGAGGCGCTGGTCCGGCGCATTCAACGCCGCGCGCTGAAGGAAAACCGGCTGGACGACATGAACCTTGAAGTCATCCGCTCGCGCATGGAGACCTACGAGAACGAAACCCAGCCGCTCGTGGATTACTACGGCAAGAAGCTGGTGCACCGCGTCACCTCTGACCAGACACCCGTCGAGGTCTGCCGCGACATTCTCGCCAAAATCATCCGGCTGGGCATTCAGCCGCGCCTCTGAGCCGGAGCTGCGCCTCCGTATTCGCCCGGCACAGGACGGATTTTCCTTTCTCCTCACGCCGCTTTCCCGTTCGCTGAACGCATGGCTGAACTGCGTTTGGTTTTCATGGGCACGCCGGAACTGGCCGCCGTGTGCCTGGACGGCTTGCTGCGCGCGCCCGGCCTGCACGTCACCGGCGTCGTCACCCAGCCGGACCGGCCCAAAGGGCGCGACTTGAAACTGACGCCGCCGCCCGTGAAGGAACTTGCCCTCCGTCACGGGCTGCCCGTGTTGCAACCCGAAAAGGCCCGCGATCCCGGCTTCATCGACCAGCTTGCCGCCTGGCGGCCCGGCTTGATTGCCGTGGCGGCTTTTGGACAAATCCTGCCGCAACGCATTCTCGACCTGCCCCGCTTTGGCTGCCTGAACGTGCACACCTCGCTGCTGCCAAAGTATCGCGGCGCCGCGCCGATTCAGTGGGCGATTCTCAATGGCGACGCCGAGACGGGCGTCACCATCATGCAGATGGAAGCCGGCCTCGACACCGGCCCCATCCTGAGCAGCGAGCGCACGCCCATTGCCGCGTCCGACAATGCCCAAACCTTGCACGACCGGCTGGCACGGCTCGGCGCGGCCTTGCTCGTTAACACGATTCCTGAATTCGTGGCCGGCAACCTCAGTCCCCGGCCACAGCCCGCCGAAGGCGTGAGCTACGCGGCAAAAATCAAGAAACAGGATGGCGCCATCAACTGGCGCCTGCCGGCCCACGTCCTGGGGAACCGCATTCGCGCCTTCACGCCATGGCCCGGCGCGTTCACCCACTTGACCACGCCCGGCCGGCCGTTGCTCCTCAAGCTTTGGGAAGCCGAGCCGTTGACCCGCACGGGCGAGCCGGGCGAAATCCTCGCCGCCGACAAGCACGGCATCATTGTGGCGGCGGGCGAAGGCGCCCTGCGCATCCACACGCTCCAGCGCGAGGGCGGCCGGCGGGTCAGCGCAGCGGAATTTCTCGCCGGTTGCCCACTGACGCCGGGCCAGCGATTGGAATGAGCCGGCCATGCGTTTTTACGACGCCCACAACCATCTCCAGGACGAACGGCTGCAACCGCACCTGCCGGCGATTTTGCCAACGCTCGTGGACGCCGGCATCGCCCGCATGGTCGTGAACGGCTCCGGCGAAGCCGACTGGCCATCCGTCCGGGCGCTGGCGGAGCGCTGCCCGCTGGTGCTGCCCTCGTTTGGCTGTCATCCATGGTATGTCCACGAACGCTCGCCGCACTGGCAGGCGGAATTGCTCCGCCATTTGGACGTCGGCCCCGCCGCCATCGGTGAGATTGGCCTCGACAAATGGATTCTCGAACCCGGCCGCGCCGGCTCGTTGGGGCTTTCGACGCCCGCCAGCCTGCCCGAGCAGGAGGAGGTGTTCGTCTGGCAACTGCAACTGGCGGCCCGGCGCAACCTGCCTGCGAGCATCCATTGTCTCCACGCCTGGGGCGCGCTCTTTGAAATGCTGCGGCGCGAACCGCGACCGGTGTGCGGCTTCGTGCTGCACAGCTACGGCGGACCGCGCGAAATGGTGGTGCCGTTGGCCCGGTTGGGCGCGTATTTCTCGTTGCCCGGCTACTTCGCCCACGCGCGCAAACACCGCCAGCGTGAGGCGTTCCTGGCCGTCCCGCCCGACCGCCTGTTGATTGAAACTGACGCGCCCGACCAGCTTCTGCCCGCAGAACGCAATCAACATCCATTGACCGACGCGGCCACGGGAAAATCTTTGAATCATCCCGCCAATCTGCGCGCGGTTTACGAATTCGCGGCGG
This sequence comes from Verrucomicrobiia bacterium, assembly GCA_035765895.1. Taxonomy (NCBI): domain Bacteria; kingdom Pseudomonadati; phylum Verrucomicrobiota; class Verrucomicrobiia; species Verrucomicrobiia bacterium. The sequence goes on from DASTWL010000015.1 coordinate 13,823, forward strand.
AACTTTACGGCGAACCGCTCGAACGGCTGGCCCAACGGGTCGGGGAAAACTTTCACCGTGTTTTCGGCCACGTCAGCACGTAATCGCCGCCGCGTTTGCGGATTCCGGGCCGCATTTTTCACCGAACGAAATTCGCGCCGGCCTGTCGAAAACCACGTTGCGGTCGAGGGGCCGCAGGCGGCGCTTGCGCCGCCTCCGCAACGCGGCAAACTGACGCGACGTAACGCATGACAGGCTTGCACGGAAAGAGCACCGGTTTTTCGCCCGGCCGAATTCACCCCTGGATTCGGCTGGTTTTTGGCGTGATGATGCTGGCGGTCGCGCGCCTGCACGCGGCCACCTTCACCGCCACGCTGGATCATGACACCATCCTGCTGGGCGACACAGCCACGTTGTCGTTGAAGTTTGATGGCGGTGACCCAACGTCGCCGCCAAGTCTGCCCGATCTGCCCGGCCTGGAATTTCCCAACGCCAGCACCCCTTCTGTAAGCCGTTTCGATATTAACGGCCAGCACACGCTCGTTTTGAGCCTGATCGTCAAGCCGACTCAGACGGGCGATTTCACCATCCCCGCGCTGAACGTGAAAGTGGGCGGCGAAACGCTCACCAGCGAGCCCATCCGGTTCAAGGTTGTGCGCCCGACAGCTCCGGCGCCCGGCAGCGCGGCCGAGCAACAATCGCTCGCCCTGTTGCGTCTGGCCCTGCCCCAGCAACAACTGTTCACCGGTCAAACCTTCGTGCTTGAAATGCAACTGTTGCTGCACGGCGGCATCAAGGGCATCGGTGGAGCCGACCTGCCCGGCCTGCAACGGCCATTGCAATTGGACGGCTGCACGGTAGGCAAGGCTGTCGAAAGCCAGCAACGCCAGACGGTCATCGGCAACACGTCCTTCACCGTGGTGCCCGTGCAGATTCCCGTCACGGTGCTGAAGGCGGGCAAGTTGCAAATCGGCCCACTGGACGGCGCCGTAGTGGTCACCCTGCCGTCCCGGCGGCGCGACCCGATGGATTTTGATCCCTTCGGCATGTTTGATCGTGGCGTGCAACAGCGCGTTGCCCTTGCCACGCCGGCGCAAACCCTTGACGTGTTGCCGCTGCCGGAGACGGGCCGGCCCGCCACCTTCACGGGTGCGGTGGGACGCTTCGAGCTGGCGGTGTCCGCCGGGCCGACCAATGTTGCGGTGGGCGATCCCATCACCGTTCGGATCCAGATTCACGGCCGGGGCTCGCTGGATTCATTCACCCTGCCGGCGCAGGCGGCGTGGAAGGAGTTCAAAATCTATCCACCCACGGCCAAGACGGACACCACCGGCGAGCTCGGGCTGGAGGGAACGAAAACCTTTGAACAGGTGGTTGTGCCGCAGAACACGGAGATCAAGGAAATCCCGCCGTTCGAGTTCTCGTATTTCGATCCGGAGAAACGCGCCTACGAGACGCTGCGCCAGGCCGCACGCCCCATCATTGTCCGCCCCTCCGGCTCGACGCCGGCGCCCAGCGCAGACATTGCTGTGACCGCCGCCCCCGGAAACCCGTCGCCGGCCGAGGACATCGTGCACATCAAGCCGCGACTGGGTGTGGTTCGGCGCCTCACCACTCCGTGGATTGAGCAACCGTGGTTCGTCGCGTTGCAGGCCGTGCCCCTGTTGGGATTCCTCGGCGTGGTCTGCTGGCGCAAACGGACGGACGCACTCGCCAACAATCCGCGCCTGCGCCGGCAGCGGCACGTGGCGCAAGTCGTCAATGCCGGCTTGATCGAATTGCAAGGACAAGCCGCCGCCCAGCAGGCCGGACAGTTTTTCGCCACGGTCTTCCGGCTGTTGCAGGAGCAGATCGGCGAACGCCTGGATTTGCCCGCGACCGCCATCACCGAAGCCGTGGTGGACGAAAAGCTGCGGGCGCGCGGACTGCCCGGACCGACGGCCGAAGCCCTGCACGGGCTGTTCCAGTTGTGCAACCAGGCCCGCTACGCGCCCACGCAGCCGGCGCAGGTTCTCGCCGCGGTGATTCCCAAAGTGGAAGACGCACTGCGCGCGTTGCAGGAGGTCAAGGGATGAAAACCGTCGCCGCTGGAAAACCACCTCTTCTACCACCGCGAACCCGCGCGGCGCAACCGAGGCGGACGCCGTGGCGCCGCAGCCTCGTCGCGACCCTGCTCCTGACGCTGGTGATGATCGCCCCGCGCGGCCGCGCGGCGGAAGCCAATGCCACCTTTGACCAGGCCAACCGGCTCTACGAAGAAGGCAAGTATCGCGACGCGGCGGAAGCGTATCAAAACCTGATCACGAACGGCACCACTTCGGCGGCCCTGCTGTTCAATCTCGGCAACGCCGAGTTCAAGGCCGGTCATATTGGAGCCGCGATCGCCGCCTACCGGCAGGCCGAACGCCTGGCGCCACGCGATCCCGACCTGGCCGCCAATTTGCAGTTCGCACGCCGTCAGGTGACCGGGCCTTCGCGGCATCCCAACTGGCTGGAACGACAACTGCGCCGCCTCACGACCAACGAGTGGACGTTGCTGGCCGTGATTCCGCTCTGGGCCTGGTTTGCGCTGTTGATGGCGCGCCAGCTCCGGCCGGCGTTGAAGCCCCGGCTTCGCACAGCCACTTGGAGTCTCGGCGGGCTGGTGCTGCTCAGCGGCGGCCTGCTGGCCGTCGTCCTCCACCGCCGGCTGGACGAGCATGAGGTCGTCGTCACCGCGCGCAACACGGTCGTCCGCTACGGCCCGTTCGCGGAATCGCAAAGCGCGTTCACCGCCGCGGACGGCGCCGAACTGACCTTGCTGGATCACAAGGACGACTGGTTTCAAGTCAGCGGCGGCGGCAAAACGATTGGCTGGTTGAAAACCAACGCCGTGGTGGTGTTGAACTGAGGACGCGGCAACGGCCGGCGCCTTCTGCGCTGCGCAACCACGGATGGTTTTGCTTCCGTTGCGCCCAGCCATCGCAAATCATCCCGCCCGTTGATGGGCACGCAATCTCCACCCCAGTCGGCCCGCCCGCCACGGCGGGCGAACCCGCAGATCACCCGCACGGTCGCCACCCTGCTCGCGTGGTTTGCCAAGGAGGCGCGCGACCTGCCGTGGCGGCGCACCCGTGATCCCTACGCGATCTGGGTTTCCGAAATCATGCTGCAACAAACGCAGGTGAAAACCGTCATCCCCTACTGGGAACGCTGGCTGCGCGAACTGCCGACGCTTCAGGCCCTCGTCGACGCGAGTCCGGCCAAAATTCACAAGCTGTGGGAAGGCCTGGGTTACTACACCCGCGTCCGCAATCTGCAAAAGGCCGCACAGCAGATTTGCGCCACCCAGCACGGAACCTTTCCGCAATCGTTCGCGGCCATTCTCGCGTTGCCGGGCATTGGCCGTTACACCGCCGGCGCGATTGCCAGCATCGCGTTTGATCAGCCCGCCCCGATTCTCGACGGCAACGTGATCCGGGTGCTGACGCGGCTCCACGGAATTGCCGACGATCCTCGCGAAAAGGCGACCAACGCCCGGCTCTGGTCGCTGGCGGGTGAACTGGTTGAACGCGCCTCCCAAATGCGAAATCATGCTTCACCCTGTTCGCATCTGAACCAGGCGTTGATGGAACTGGGCGCGCTCATCTGCACGCCGCGTTCACCGAACTGCCCGGCCTGTCCGCTGCAGGATGCGTGCTTCGCGTGGCGCGCCGGCCGCGTCGCCGAATTCCCGCGCGTCAAAACGCGGGCCGCGGTGACGGACCGACGTTTTCTCGCGTTCATCGTCGAACGCGACGGACGTTTCCTCGTCCAGCAACGCAGCGACGGCGTGGTGAATGCCCACCTGTGGGAATTTCCCAACGTCGAAGTGGCCGCCGATTGTCCGCCCGCCCGGGCCGCGCGCACGTGGCTGGGCGGCAAACCCCGCGCCGTGCAAAAGCTGCTCGTGGTCCGTCACGCGATCACGCGTTACCGCGTCACCACCGAAGCGTATCGCGTGGAACCGGCGGCCGGCACGTCCCGCGCGTCGGCGGGCGGGCAGTGGCATCTGCCGGCGCAACTGCACGACCTGCCCTTCACGGCCGCCCATCGCCGGATTTTGCTGGCGCTGACCAGGCCCGGCTCCGGACGGGACTGACCCGCGGCAGGCCGCGCTTTCTCCGTGCAATCGGCACCAGCCGCGGTCAAATTCAGCCCCGTCATGAGCACGTTTCCGGCACCGCTCGACCTTTCCCAAGTCAAAGTGTTTCCGCTCGCCCAGCGGCACAGCCTCAGCACGCTGGAGAAGATTCTGGTCGATCCGGCCGGCGCGCCGCCGCCTTGTCCGCCCGCGGTGCAACCTTTGCTGGCGGATTGCACGGCGAAGGTTCGCGCCGCCCGGGAACGCGGGGCCAGCGTGATGCTGCTTTACGGCGCGCACCTGGTGAAAAACGGCCTGCTCGACGTGGTCAACGCGCTGATGGACGGCGGCTGGCTCACGCACCTCGCCACGAACGGCGCCGGAACGATTCACGATTGGGAGCTCGCCTTTCAAGGCCGCACCGAGGAAAGCGTCCGGGCCAACGTGCCCACGGGCACCTTCGGCACCTGGGATGAAACCGGACGCAACCTGAATCTCGCCGTGCTCGCGGGCGGATTGCAGGGTGAAGGTTACGGCCGCGCGCTGGGCCGCTTCATCGCACAAGACGGTTGCGCGTTGCCGACCTCCACCCAACTGGAGCACAGCCTGCGCGCCGAACCGGCTCATCCCCTCGCGGCGGCACGGGCGGAGCTGCTGCGGACGATGCTGGTGCACCGGCTCCCGGCGGGACGAATCGTCGTGGAACATCCGCACAAGGCGCACTCGATCCTGGCCCAGGCCTTCCGGCACAACCTGCCGTTCACGGTGCATCCGGGCATCGGTTACGACATCATCGCCACGCATCCGATGTTCAGCGGGGCTGCCATTGGCCGGGCCGCGCAGCTTGATTTCGCCGGCTTCAGCCGCGCGGTGGAGGGACTCGACAACGGGGTCGTGTTAAGCGTCGGCTCCGCCATCATGGCGCCCCAGGTTTTTGAAAAGAGCCTGAGTTGCGTGAACAACCTGCGGCGGCAGGCCGGCCGGGCGATTGTCGCCGGCCACTCGATTTACGTCGTGGACATCCAGGATGGCGGCGGCTGGGACTGGTCGCACGGTGAACCGCCAAAGGACAATCCCGCCTACTACCTGCGCTTCTGCAAGAGCTTCGCGCGCATGGGCGGCACCATGCATTACGTGCCCAGTGACAACGTGGTTTTCCTCCACGGCCTGCTGGCCCAGTTGCGGAGCTGCGCGAGTTGAACGGGCCGTCAGCCGCGGGAATGTTCCGTTTTAAGCTTCTCGTCTGAAACGGTTTGCAACCATTTGAACGAACTGGACAGCACCTTGTCGAACCGTGCGTGCAACGTCAGCGAAAGTGGCCCGAGATTGGTTGCAATGACTGTAACCAGCGGCTGTTGTCCGGCGTCTGCCACCCTGCAACCCCGGTTGCATCAACAAAACAAAATCAACGGATCATTATGAAGAAACTACTGGCCGCCCTGTGCTTCACCTGTGCGCTCGTCGTCGCCGTTCACGCGGAAGACGCCAAGGAAACCAAAAAGCACGGACCCACGCCGGAGCAGAAGGCCCTCCGCAAGGAGATCCTCGAAAAATACGACACGAACAAGGACGGCAAGCTCAGCAAGGAAGAGCGCGCCAAAATCAGCGCGGAAGACAAGGCCAAGCTGGAAAAGGCCGGCCTCATGCACGGCAAGAAGAAGAAGTCTGAATAAGCCCGTCCATTTCCCATTTCACAAACTCCACGGTCGAAACCCGGCCGTGGAGTTTTTTTGTGCCGGCCCGGCCCGCGACGCTCACGAGGCAATCTTCCGCAAAAGCGCCCGGGCACGCCGGACCCAGACCCGGTCGCGCCGGCGTTGAAACGCGGGCGCATGCGGATAATCCGCAATGGCCTCCTGCAACACCGCCTGCGCCGGCTGGACTTCCTTCCGCGCCAGATAAAGCTCCGCGAGTTGGACGCGGGCGCGCGGATACGAATGTTGCTCGGTGACCTGCTGCCAGAGCGACAAGGCCCGGTCCGTTTCGCCGAGTGCGCCCAACGTCTCGGCCAGGGCCATCATCGAATGGCCGTAATCATGTTTGGGATCCTGCCATACGACGGATTCCAGCAACGGTTTGGCCTCCGCCGCGCGCTTCTGGCGGAGCAGGCACTGACCGAGATGCGCGCGGGTGTCGATGTCCTCGCCATCGCGTTCCAGCGCGGCGCGGTAGCACGTTTCCGCCCGGGCGAGCTTGCCCTGCTGAAAATAAACGTCGCCCAGTTGCGAATGGTGATGCGCCTTGTCGAGATGATGAATCTGCGCCTCCAGTTCGCGGATGCGCCGGCGGTTTTGCGCACCAGGCAGTTCGAAGCCGCGCGTCGCCGACGCCGTTTGCCGATACACGTAGAAGTAGTAGAAGAACGCCGAAAATCCCCAGCCCAGGAAAATGAACAACGCCCAGAACCATTCGCGCTGCCGGACGGCGTCAACCAGCATCCAGATTTGAAAGGCGGTCATCGCCAGCCAGAAAGGACTCGAAATCAAGTAATGCCAGGATTCCAAATCCGTAATCAGCAGGGCGAACATGTGGCGAGCCTAAAAAGGAAGCGTGCCACGGGCAACCTGTTTCCCGTTTGACGCCGCTTACCGCGCCACCCGCAACCGCAGCAACAGGGTGGGAATGGCCAGCCCGGTTCCAATGGCACCGATGGTGAACATGACGCGCAGGGTGTAGCCGACCGCGGTGAGCAGCGTTTCCGCGGCGCCCGCCGCGTCCGGCGACGTCAGCGCAAAGAAACCCAAAATCGCCTTCGCGGCAAAGCTGCCCGGCACCATCGGAATGCAGCCCACCACGTCGAGTGCATCCTGGGAAATGTCAGTGCGCGTGCACAACACCTGCACCCCCACGCCAACGGCGAGGGCGGCGACAAACGAAGCAGCCTCCAGACTCCACCCCTGTTCCAAGGCAATCGTGCGCACGACCAGCGCGATGGCTCCCATCGTCGCGCACCACGTGAGCGAACGCAGGCTGGTGTTGAACAGCACGCCGAAACCTGCCGCCGCGATGGCGCCGCAAACCGTTTGGTGAAGCACAAACAACGGGTCCATCTTCAACGCCCCTCCCGCAGCAACACCTGGCCCAGCCACAAGCCCACCGTGGCGAAAATCAAAATCACCGCGACCCAGACAGTGCGGGCGCTCCCCAGTGTCGGGCGACCATCGAGTATGTCGTTCTGCGCATTGAGCGAGGGCACGCCCGGCACGAGCAGCAGGATGGCGGCAATCATGGCCGTGGCCACCGTTTCACTGCCGGCCAGCCGAGCGCCAAAGCCGCCGAGCGTGGCGCCGACAAAGGCCACCACGGTCGCGCCGATGAAAACATTCACGTGGCGCACCGCCAGTTCGCGCCGCACCCATTGCGCCACGGCGGCGCCGGCGAACACCGGTCCCGTTGCCGCCCAGTCGGCTTTAAGCAGCCGGCCAAAGGCGGCGCAGGCCAGGCCCACTGCCAGCGCGGTGAACCACGGCGCATGACGCGGTGTTTCGCGGGCGATCCGGTCCAGTTCAGCGCGCGCCGCGGCCGGCGTCGTTCCGCCCGGTTGCACCCGTTCGGCGAAATGCCGCACCGCCCGGTCCAATCGCAAATTCACGCCGATCGGCCCCACCTTCCGCATGCGCGTAATGCCATCGCTGCTGATGCCAACCGTGATGGCCAGCGACGCGTAGCCGATGCGCAAATCCACCCGTTCCGCTCCGAGTCCGCGGGCCACGCGGGCCACGATCAAGTCCACGTCATGCGCGCTCGCACCGGCTTCCATCAGGAGCCGGCCGGCATCGAGCGCGATCATCGCGATGGGCTCGAGCGGCGGGATCGCCGGTCGCTGTTCTGCTGTTTTCGTTTCGGTCATTGCGTGCCTTTGCGTGTGCGACCTCCAACACTAACCGGACCGGGCAGGCGCCTCGCGGTCGGGAAATGTGGCGGGCGCGGAACTGGCCGGCCCTGCGTCGGAAGGCAGGAGTTGAGTAACAAATCCACCGCGCCGGAGCAAGGCGCGGCGGAAAAGTATCGGTCGCCGTTGTTGGCGCGATGAACGGGCTGCCAATCCGCGTTGCCTTCCGCCCTGATGCCGGGTTAAACAGCGGCATGCCGCCGACCGGAACCGCCCGCGCCCTGCGCCGCGCCTACCCGCTGATGCGACGCCGCTTTGGACATCAGCAATGGTGGCCGGGCGAAACCCCGTTCGAAGTGTGCGTCGGTGCCGTGCTCGTGCAAAATACCAGCTGGTCCAACGTGGAGCGGGCGATTCAAAACCTCAAATCCGCCGGCGTGCTCGCACCGCGGCCGCTCTTCGTGCTGCCCCACGCGCGGCTCGCGGCACTCATCCGGCCCGCTGGTTACTTCAACGTAAAGGCCCGGCGGCTGCGGGCGTTTCTGCAAGTGCTGGTGGAGGAATTCGCGGCCGACTTGGAACAATTGTTCGCCGGTGAAACGGCCACGGTCCGCGCACGGCTGCTGGCAATTCACGGCATCGGCCCGGAGACGGCGGACAGTTTGCTGCTCTACGCCGGCGGCCACGCCCGTTTCGTAATCGACGCCTACACGAAGCGGATTTTCCAACGTCACGCCTGGTCCGGCGCACCGGCGAACCGCCTCGCCCGGCCGATCCGCAAGGATGACCTCTTCAGCTACGACGCCCTGCAATCGCTTTGTGAATCCGCCTTGAACGAGCCGGCCGGCGCCGCGCGCCTGGATTACTGGCAGGATTATCACGCGCAACTTGTGATGGTGGGCAAACATTTCTGTCGTCCGCGCGAGCCCCGGTGCGCGGCGTGTCCGCTGCGGTCCTTGTTGCCGCCCGTTCCGCGGCCGGCCTGAAATCGGACCGGTCCGTATTCCTGCGGAGTCGGGATTCTGGAATTGCGTTGCGGCGGCTTCGCTTTCAGACTTTGCCCAGCTTTCACCATTTCAGGTGTCACTCCGCCAAGGCGATCCGCTTAATGAGAACTTCGCTCAGTGGTAGCATTGTTGCGTGTGCTTTGGGGCTGGCCATGCAGCAGACCGCCGGCGCCACGGTGCGGTATGTGGACGTGAACAGCACGCATCCAGCACCGCCCTACAACAACTGGTCCAAGGCAGCCACCAATATTCAAGACGCCGTGGACATTGCGAGTTCCGGCGACGAAGTGCTGGTCAACGACGGGGTGTATTACACAGCCGCCCGGTTTGGAGGATCCGGGACGAACTGCGTGGTGGTCAATCTGCCCATTGTCGTGGTGAGCGTGAATGGCCCCGAAGCGACCCGAATCGACGGCCAGGGATCCAGCCGCTGTGTCTATCTGGCCGGCGGCGCCACGCTTTCCGGCTTCACGCTGACCAACGGAACCGCCCCCAGCGGCGGGGGCGTCTATTGTGCGACGACAAATTCCCTGATTGCCAACTGTGTGTTCCTGGGAAACACCGCCACGAACTTCGGAGGCGGGGTATATCAGGGCAGCCTGACGAATTGCCTGCTCGCCGGGAACACCAGTTTGACGGGCGGCGCGGCTGCTTACAGCCTCCTCACTGACTGCCAACTGAACGCCAACTCCTCTGCCAAAGGCGGGGGCGCATTCGCCAGCACGCTGCGTGGCTGCGTGCTCAGCAGTAATTTCTACACCGCCGGTTCCTTGATGTTCGGTGGCGGGGCGTTCTACAGCACCTTGAGCGACTGTCTGTTGACCGGCAATCTGGCCGAGCAAAGCGGCGGCGGCGCCGCCAATTCAACGCTCAGCAACTGCGTGCTGGCCGGAAACCGCACCACCGAAGGTGAAGGCGGTGGCGCGTATGTCAGCACTCTGTTGGATTGTGTCCTGTCCAACAACATCGCCGCCTTCCGGGGCGGCAATGCTTCCCGCAGCGATTTGACGAACTGTCTCCTGACCGGAGGGAGCGCAACCTGGAGTGGTGGCGCCCGGGAATGCACGCTGCAAAACTGCACGGTGGCCGGGAACTCGGCATCCGTCAGCGCCGGCGGGATTGATGCCTGCACGGCAAACGACAGCATCGTTTATTACAACACCGCCCCGAGCGAACCGAATTTTTCCGCCAGCACGCTGAACACCAGCTGCACCACGCCGCTGCCCACCAATGGCGTGGGCAACATCACAGCTCCGCCCCGCTTTGTGAATCAGGCAGGCGGCGACTACCATTTGCAGGCCACCTCCTTCGCCATCAATTCGGGCGACAATGGCAACGTCACGGCCGCCTCGGATCTGGACGGCCATCCGCGCATCGTTGACGGGACGGTGGATCTGGGGGCGTATGAATACCAACAACTGCTTCCCGCCGCCTTCACGGCGCCCGCGACTGAAGTGCGCGCGGAACAGGCGACATTGAACGGATTCGCCCTCCCGAACGGACAGCCCACCAGCGCGTGGTTCGAGTGGGGCGAACGGGGCACATTCAGCCAGTCCACGCCGCCCGTTGCGGTGGGAGTTGCTTCCCATGTGATCTGGCTGCAAGCCCCAATCTCCAATTTGGTCGCCGGGATTGTTTATCAGGGCCGGCTGGTGGCCAGCAACGCGGTCGGTGTGGCCTACGGCGCGCCGCAGCCGTTCACCACTGCAGCCCGTCTCCGTGCCTGGGGCTACTCAAACGCGGGTCAGACCAATATTCCCGATGGGCTGCGCGGCAACTCGGTGACAGCAATGGCCGGCGGCGGCTACTTCACCGTCGCCCTGCTCGCGAGCGGACGCGTTCAGGCCTGGGGTGAAAACGTTTATGGCCAGACTGATGTGCCGGTTGGAATAAGCAATGTCATCGCGGTTGCCGCCGGTGAATTTCACGCGCTCGCCCTGCAATTCAACGGGACGGTGGTGGCCTGGGGCGATGATACGTATGGCGCGACCAATGTGCCTTCCGGCTTGAGCAATGTGGTCGCGATTGCCGCGGGTGGGAACCATTGTCTGGCGTTGCGTTCGGACGGAACCGTGGTGGCGTGGGGCCGTGATTCCGATGGCCAGACCGATGTCCCGGTGGCGTTGAGCAATGTCGTGGCCGTGGCGGGCGGACGTTATCACAGCGTGGCGCTCCGGGCGGATGGCACGGTTGTGAACTGGGGGCGCACGAATGAGAATCAAACCAGCTTGCCGTCCAACATCACTCACGTGGCGGCCATTGCGGCAGGCGGCTATCACAATCTCGCCTTGCGCACCGACGGCACAACGCGGGCGTGGGGCTACAACCAGTTCAACGAAACCGTGGCCCCGGACGACGCAACCAACCTCGTGTCCGTGGCCTGCGGCCTGTTTCACAATGTCGCGCTGCGCAACGACGGAACCGTGCGCGCCTGGTGGTATGACAACTACGGCGAGTCATCCGTGCCTCCGGGTTTGAGCAACGTGGTGTTGGTGGCGGCCGGGTTCGACCACAGCCTCGCCACCGTAGCCAATCACCCTCCCCAGGCCGGTCCAACGAACGCATCGGCGGTGTCGGGCCAGGAACTGGTGCTGCACCTATTCGGCTCGGACCCCGATGGCGATCCGGTTGGCTTCCAGATTCTGTCACTGCCCGAACATGGGACGCTTTACCAGTATGACAACGGAGTCCGGGGCTCGCCGGTCACGCTTTCAAACAGCGTTGTCTCGGACTCTGCCGGGCGCGTCGTATTCGTGGGGGATTTCTCGGACGTGCCCGACGCGTTTTCGTTTGTGGCCGATGACGGCTTGACCGACTCCGCACCGGCATCCGTTTCGCTCGATATTCGCCTGCCGCATGCGCCGTTCGCCCACACTCAACCGGCCGATCATACGACCACCAATTCCACCGTGTTGAACGGCATGGCCACACCCAACGGGCTGGATGCCATCGCCTGGTTCGAGTGGGGCGAGCGGGGCGGTTCCACGGCCACCACCGGGCCGGTCACAGCAGGAAACGGCTTCGGAGTCGTGCGCGTCAGCACGGCCATCTCAAATCTGCTGGGCGGACACGATTATCAATGCCGTCTGGTCGTCAGCAATGCACTGGGCATTCACCGCGGCATCGCGCAGTGCTTTGCTCCCGTCAAACGCGTCCAGGCCTGGGGTGACAATGGCTACGGACAGACCAATCTGCCGCCCGGCCTGGGCAACGTGGTGGCCTTGGACGGCGGCGGCCTGCACAGTGTCGTGCTCCGAGCCGACGGCACGGTGGCAGCGTGGGGCTACGATGGCTATGGCGAAACCGATGTTCCTTCGGGGCTGAGCAACGTCATCGCAGTGTCTGCCGGCTATTACCACAGTCTCGCGCTGAAGGCCGACGGCACTGTGGTGGCCTGGGGCAGCCATTTTAATCGTTCGACCGGTCAACCCGCGACGCCGCCCGCAGGATTGAGCAACGTCGTGGCCATTGCCGGCGGCGGTTCTCACAGCGTCGCGCTGAAGGCCGATGGGGGCGTGGCGGCCTGGGGTTACAACTATTTTGGCCAGACGAACGTGCCGCCGGGCCTGAGCAACGTCGTGGCTGTGGCGTGCGGTTATGAACACAGCCTCGCCTTGAAGGACGATGGAACCGTTGTGGGCTGGGGCGACAATGAATACGGCCAGACGAACGTGCCGGCGGGCCTGACCAATGTGGTCGCCGTGGCGGCTGGACACTGGTTCAGCCTGGCGGTGAAGGACGACGGAAGCGTCATCGCATGGGGTAATGACGACCATGGTCAGACCAACGTGCCGGCGGGCCTGACCAACGTCGTGTTGGCATCTGGCGGCACCTGGCACGGCCTGGCCATGGATGATCAAGGCAAGGTGACGACTTGGGGACTGGGTGTGCCCGGCCCCAACACGGTGCCGGACAGTGTGAGCAATGCCGTCGCAGCGTCCGCGGGGGGCAGCCACGATCTCGCGCTGGTTGACAATTCCCCGCCAGAGGCGCTGGCGCAGACCATCACCGGCCCCGCCAACAACGATCTCATCATCACCCTGCAGGGCACCGACCGTGATGCGGATCTCCTTTCGTTCCGGATTGCGCTGCCGGCCACAGCCGGCACGTTATATCAATATGTCGCCGGGGAGCGAGGTGCGGTCATCGCTTCCACAGACACCGTTGTCAGCGATTCGCTTGGCCGCGTCATTTTTGTGCCGGCAACGAACTCGTTTGACAGCCCCTACTCAAGTTTAAGTTTCGTGGCGGATGACGGCAACGCGACCTCGGCTCCGGCATCCGTGACCATCAACATTGAAGGCCGCGCGTATGCCCATACGCTTGCACCGACGGGACTGACGCCGGCCGGGGCCGTGTTCAACGGCGTCACCGTTCCCAACGGATTCGATTCTACCGCGTGGTTTGAATGGGGCGAACCGGGCAATTTCGTGAACCGCACCCCGCCAGTTCCAGCGGGCAACGGACTCGTGGTGGTGCCGGTTAGTGCGGTGGTTTACAACCTGCCGACGACGACGACGCTGGAATGCCGGCTGGTCGTCAGCAATGCGGCCGGGGTGAGATTTGGTTTTCCGCAATTGTTCGCCACCCGTTTGCGTGCGCGGTTGTGGGGCAATTACAATGTCGATGGAGAGACGAATATCCCCGCGGGGTTGGGAGGGCTGATGAGCCTGGCCACCGGCAGCGGTCACACGCTGGCGCTCAAGCGGGACGGCACCGTGGTTGGCTGGGGCTTCAACAACTATGGCCAGACCATTCCGCCGACGGGGTTGAGCAACGTCATCCGCGTGGCGGCGGGAAATATCTTCAGCCTGGCGCTCAAGTCAGACCATACGGTCACTGCTTGGGGACAGGATGAATTTGATTTGGGGATGCCGCCCGGCCTGAGCAACATTACGGACATTGCGGCCGGCCCCACGCTGGCATTGGCGATCAAACCCGAAGGCAGAATTCTCGGCTGGGGCGACAGGGGCCAGCCGGAGCTGACAAACTATCCCCCCACCCTCAGCAATGTCGTGATGGTCGCCGCGGGCTCCTATCACGGATTGGCACTCAAAGCCGATGGAACAATCACGGCGTGGGGCTACGGCGTCAACAACCTGACGAACGTGCCGCCCGCGGCCAGCGACTGCGTGGCGGTCGCTGCAGGAACTGCGCACAGCCTCGCGTTGCGATCCGATGGCACCGTGGTTGGCTGGGGAAGCAACACGAAGGGAGCGGCGACGCCGCCCGCCGGTCTGAGCAACGTCGTGGCCATTGCCGCGCATGGAGACGTCAGTTTTGCCCTGAAACACGACGGCACCATCGTCGCCTGGGGCGACAACAGCTACGGCCAGCAAGAGCCGCCCCCCGGTCTCGAACACTTCGTCAAGGTTTCACCCGCCGATGATTTCACCGCCGCGTTGGTCACCAACACGCCGCCCGTGGCGGCATCCCAATCAGTAACGGGTTTTGGCAATTCCGATCTGGTCATTCCGTTGTCTGGAAATGATGTGGATGGCGATGTGCTGTCCTACACCGTGGAAACGCTGCCGCTGATTGGGACTCTATACCAATACGCCGGTGGCGGACGAGGGACGGCAATCACCACCAATGGCACACCCGTCATGGACGACGGCGCGCGGGTCGTTTTTGTTCCGCAAGGAGGTGAGGTGGGGCAGGACTACGCGAGCTTCGAATTCACCGCCTTTGACGGCGACGCGAAATCCGCGCTAGGGGTGTTGCACATTGACGAAGTCGCCCGTCTGGACGTCTTCACCTCCCCCGCCAGTGAAACGAGCCTGACGAATGCAAGGCTGAATGGTTTTGTCTCACCACACGGATTCAACGCCGCAGCGTGGTTCGAATGGGGCACAAATACCAGTTACGGCCGGTCCACAACGCCGGTCAACGTGATGTCTAATTTTGGCGTATTGCAGGTCAGCCAACCCATCACGGGAGTGACTGCCGGACAGGTCATTCATTTCCGTCTGATCGCCAGCAATGCAACGCAAATTGTGCAGGGACCCGACCAGCGCTTCGTTACGGGCGGCCGGCTCACTGCCTGGGGCGACAACTCCTCCGGACAGTCCAGTGTGCCAGCCAACCAGGGCGCGGTCGTTTCCGTGACCGGTGGCTTCTCGCACAGCCTCGCGCTGCGGGCTGATGGAACCGTGCTGGCCTGGGGCAACAACGCCTACGGCCAGACCACTGTTCCCGGGCTGCCGGCGGTTGCGTCCCTCGCCGCCGGAGGATTCCATAACGTCGCGTTGCTCGCGGACGGGCGGGTCGTCGCGTGGGGCCGGAATAACGCGGGGCAAACCAACGTGCCCCCGAGCGCCACGAACATCGTGGCCGTTGCGGCGGGCGGCCAGCATTCCCTGGCGCTGCGCGACGATGGTTCGCTGGTGGCTTGGGGCGATAATTCGCAAGGCCAACGCAACGTGCCTGCCGGGCTGACCAATGTCGTGGGCATCGCGGCGGGCTGGTATCATAACGTCGCGTTACGCGGGGATGGCACGGTCACCGCATGGGGCGCCAACAACTACGGGCAGTCGAGCGTTCCCGAAGGAGTGAGCAACGTGGTCTGGGTGGGAGCCGGTTTGTATCACAGCCTCGCGCTTCGCCACGACGGCACGCTGGTGGCCTGGGGCTTGAATTCTTCAAGCCAGACGAACGTGCCCGCCGCATTTACGAACGTAGTAGCAGCAGCCTGTGGTGGCTCACATAATCTGATGCTGGCGGCAGACGATACGTTTGCCGGCTGGGGCTATAATTACTTTGGACAAGCTTTACCTCCCGCCGCCATTAGCAATGTCGTTCTCTTTGCGGCGGGTGGTTCACATTCTTTGGCGTTGATGCCAGGCCAGGCGCCTTTCGCACTCAATCAGGTTGTCGCCGGTTATCCGGACAAAGATTTGTTGATCACCCTCGCCGGCGCCAGCTCCAGTGGCAGTCCGTTGACATATCGCATCATCAGCCTGCCCGAGGTGGGATTACTTTACCAATGCAACAATGGCGCGCGGGGCCCGCAAATCACTTCAACCAACATCATCGTTGCCGACGCCAACCAGCGCGTCATCTTCGTGCCGGCCGAACACGAGATCGGCAATCCGTATGCAGCGTTTGATTTCGTGGCCAATGACGGCGCGGTTGATTCCGACCCCGCATCAGTCACGGTAAACATCGTCCTGCCCGTTGTTCCGGTCATGGATGTGACCGGCTCCGGATTATCGACCAATGGCGAGTTCCGGATCGTCTTTAGCGGAACCAGCAATGCAACTTACCGGGTGTGGGCCTCAACGAACCTGCTCGATTGGGAAGCCCTTGGCACAGCGGAGACCGCATCTCCCGGTTCATTCTTCTTTCTTGATCCTGCAGCCACCAACTGGCCACAGCGCTTTTACCGCGTCACCGCCCCTTAATTTCCTATGAAAACATTCCTGCGACTTTTCGCCGCCACATTTTGCGCCCTGCCGCTCTTGGCACGGGCAGTTACTTTTACGAGCGATACCGCCATCGGACCGTCGGATACCAATTATGATGGGGCCGATATCGTCGTCAGCAACGCGACATTGACCGTGGACGGTCCGCACAACTTCGCCAGTTTGATTTTGGCCGGCGGCGCAACGCTGACGCATTCCGCCTCCCCCATCGGTTCGGTGACCGTGACGAGCCACGTGGCCGATGAACCGCAATTGCTCACCAGCACCAACGCGGCACCATTGGCGAACAGCAACATTATCACGGCGTCCGTCCTGGTGCAGGACATGAGCGGCACGGTCACCTACACCAACGCCACGGATTACGTGCTGACCGTCGAGAGCAATCTGACCTACCTCGCCCGCACGGAAACTTCGTCGATT
Source organism: Verrucomicrobiia bacterium (assembly GCA_035765895.1). Classification (NCBI taxonomy): domain Bacteria; kingdom Pseudomonadati; phylum Verrucomicrobiota; class Verrucomicrobiia; species Verrucomicrobiia bacterium. Next base: position 30,587 of record DASTWL010000015.1, read on the forward strand.
CCCGACAACACCATGGTTTTGGTGAGTTACGACGTCTCGTTGGGCACCTTTGCCGCGGGCTTGAACCTGAACGTGACGGGTGACGTGAGCGCGGCCGCTGGGACTGTGATTGACGCGGCCGGCCGGGGCTACTCGGGCACTTACGGCGCCGGGCATGGTGGCTCAAGTGGCGCACCGTCCACCGGGGGCGGTGGCGGCCAGGGCGGCACAGGCGGCATGGGTGCCACCAACTCGTTCGGTGGCGCGGCCAGTTCGACTTCCCTTCAACAGCCGATCGCACTTGGCGGCGCCGGCGGTTTGGGCATTGGCTACGGTGGCGCTGGCGGCGGCCGGGTGGAAATCAGTTGCGGCGGAACATTCACCCTCGACGGCGTCATCAATGCGGACGGCATCAATGCCACCAACGCTCGTGCAGGTGGCGGCGCCGGCGGAAGCGTCTGGCTCGTGGCGACGAACTTTGCGGGCAGTGGCGCCATTTCCGCCAATGGTGGCGCGGGCGAACCCGCGCTGGGTGGCGGCGGGGGTGGTGGGCGCATTGCCATTCAATGCGCCACGAACATGTTTACGGGCAGCCTGACCGCGCAAGGTGGCCTGGGCTGGCAATGCGGCGGCGCCGGCACCATTTACGTGGCGGACAGTGTCACGAACGCATTGCTGTGGTTGAACAACGGTGGTCGCGTCGGCACCAACACGCCGGTTGCGAGCCTCGGCCAGCCGTTGGATCTGGTGATTCAAAGCAACGCGCTCGTGCAGCTTTCTGGCAGTCCCGCCCTGTCCAACCTGCTCGTGGACACCGGCGGGAAGCTGGTGGCTTCACCGCAACAGGCGTTGTTTCTGAATGTCGCCGGCAATGTCTCCGTGCTGGCGGGCGCCGCGATTGCGGCCGATGCGGCTGGCTCCTCACCGGCACAGGGTCCGGGAGCCGGGCGCTCCTACACCGGCAACACTGTGCGCCCATGCAGCGGCGGCGGCTATGGCGGCGCTGGCGGGGACAGTTCTGTGGCCTCCGCCTACGGTGGCGCCACATATGGCACCATCATAAGTGGCGGGCAGTTTGGCAGCGGCGGCGGCAACTACGTTTCATCGGTGGGCGGCGGCGGCGGTGGGTTGCTCCGGCTGACGGTCGGCGGTGAGCTGCGCGTGGACGGCAGGGTCTCGGCCAACGGTGGCGACGGTTCGGGCACGGGTGGCGGCGGCGGTTCGGGCGGCAGCGTCAACATCACAGCCACGACGCTTTCCGGCACCGGCCTCCTCGCGGCCAACGGCGGCCGCGGCGTCATCACCGCCGGCGGCGGTGGCGGGGGCGGACGCATTTACGTCGTGGCCAGCACCAACCTGTTTGCCGGCCGCGCCACGGCCTTTGGCGGGAGCGGTTACAACCCCGGCGGAGCGGGCACCGTTCTCATGCCGGTGGCGGGCCGGGCGCAGTTGCTGGTGGACAATGGCGGTCAGCCGGCCGGCCGGGCGCAGACGCCGATTCAATTCCTCGACAACTCTGATTTGATCGTGCGCGGACAAGCCGTCGCCTCAGCATCGGGTTCCCTGGCCGTGACCAGCCTGACCGTCGAATCGAACTCATGGCTGGCGGTGCAGACCAATTGGTCATCGCCCTTTGCGTTCAGCGTGCAGGTCAACAGCAATGCGGTGATTCAAGCCGGCGGCGGGATTACCGCGGACGCCGCGGGCTTTGGCCCCAACAACGGCCCCGGCGCCGGCAAATGGTCCTACCTTTACCTTCCTTACAGCGAATACGTCGGCAGCGGCGGGGGACACGGCGGGGCCGGCGGCAATTCAATCAGCAACGCCGCCGCGGGTGGCACTGCCAACGACAATGTCGCCTCACCACTGATCAACGCCGGCAGCGGCGGCGGCGGCGTCCAAAATTCGAGCGGGGGCGTCGGGGGCGGACGCATCTCCGTAAACGTCACGCGGACCTTGTTCCTTGACGGCACCATTTCCGCCAGCGGCACGGCCGGAATAAGTGGCGGGGGCGGCGGCGCCGGCGGCAGCATTTACCTGAACGCGGGCACGCTGACGGGCAGCGGCCAGATCCACGCGGACGGCGGCAACGGCTACGACAGTTGGGGCGGCGGAGGCGGCGGCGGGCGCATCGCCATCGCCTGCCAGACGAATCAATTTACGGGCGCCGTCACGGCGTTCGGCGGTGACGGGGCGAATGCGGGCGGTGCGGGGACCGTGTTCTTTCAGCGCGGGCAATTTCCGCCCAAGGTGATTTGCGACAACCACGGCACCTCTGGCGCCGTCACCCTGCTGAACACATTCTCCGGCGATTTGGAAATTCGCGCGGGAGCCCGCGCCTGGATCAATGCCTCCAGCGTCAACCTGAACAGCCTTTTGGTGCGCAGCAACGCCGCCTTGCTGGGCGTGCCTCCCCTGACGCAACAGACCATCACGGTCCAAAGCAACGTGGTCATCGAGCCGGGAGGTTCCTTGTCGTGGGACGGAGCGGGCGTTGGATCCTATTCTGGGAATGGTAATTCAAGCACGGTGGGCGGCGGCAGCCACGGCGGTTACGGCGGCGGCAATCCACCCAACTTTAGTTCGGCCTACGGCCAGATCACCGCGCCCACGACGCCCGGCGGCCCGGGTGGCAGCAATTCCAATTACGCCGCCACATCGGGAGCCGGCGGCGGGGCCTTGAAGTTGACGGTAAATGGCGTATTGCAGGTGGACGGGGCGTTGACGGCCAACGGCATCGACGCCTCATACCTCACGGGCGGCGCGGGCGGCGGCGCGGGCGGAAGCCTGTGGTTGACGTTGAATGGATTTACCGGCTCGGGCTTGATTTCCGCCCGTGGTGGCGCAGGGGCTGGCTTTGGGGGTGGTGGCGGCGGCGGACGCATCGCCATCACCTGGCAACCGCGGCAGATCGGCCACTCGAATCTCCCCGCTTTCACCGGCACCATCACGGCCCGCGGCGGCAACGGCCTGTTCCCCGGCGGCGCGGGCACGGTGTATCTGCAAAGTGCCGACCAGCCAGTGGCCCAGTTGATTCTCGACAACGGCGGGCCACGCGGGACGAACACCCCGCTCAGTTCCAACCTTGGCCTGCCGACTCGTTTGTTCGACCTGACCCTCGCCAACGGGGCGACTGCCTCCTACTACGCTCCGGGCGTCCCCACCTTGAACAACCTCGTCGTGGGCAACAACGGGACGCTGAGTGATCCGGTGGCCCAAACCACACTGATGGTGGCCTGCCGCAGCAACCTCACGGTAGCGGTGGGCGGTATGATCACTGGGAGCGGATTCGGCTATGGTCGCGGCCTGGGACCGGGCGCCGGACAAAACATCTCGAATCAAGGCTCCGGTGGCGGCTACGGCGGCGCCGGCGGCGCTTCAGCAGCCGGTTCCCCGGGCGGCACCACCTACGGCTCCACCGCACAACCGGATGCTTACGGCAGCGGCGGCGGCGCGGGCATCATTTCCAATCCCGGTGGCAGTGAAGGCGGTGGCGCGGTTCGCCTGACAGTGCCGGGCACATTGACGGTCGATGGCCTGATCACCGCCGGCGGCAATGCCGGTGTGAACGACGAGTCCGGGGGCGGTGCGGGCGGCAGCATCTGGATTACGGCGCATTCGCTGGCCGGCCATGGAGTCATTGCCGCGGACGGCGGCGACGGCGAACTTTACGGCGGCGGCGGTGGTGGCGGCGGGCGCATCGCTGTTTATGCGAATCACACGAATGATTTCGCCGGAGTGCTCAGCGCACTCGGCGGCGAAGGCGCGAATGCCGGCCAGAACGGAACGATCGTCTTCGCGAGCCTTCCACCGTTGAGCATCACCTCGCAAACGCCCGTCGGCACGATCAGCAACGTCGTCAGCTACGTGGAAGTCGGCTTCTCCGAACAGGTGGACCCCGCCACGGTGTCCACGGCCGCCTTCACCCTGACGCCGCCGCCGGGCAGTCCCCTGCCCGCGCTGCAGGCCATCATGCCGGGAAACGCTTCGGTGCGTTTGCTCTTCACTCCAGCATTGAACGCGCCGGGCGATTACACCTTCACCGTGGCGCCGAACTTTGCAGACATTTACGGCACGCCCATGTCGCAGGTTTACACGGGCGCCTTCACCATCGCGCTGCCGACCATTCAAGGCACGGTGCGCGACACGAACAACGCCCCGGTGGCCGGCGTCACCGTCACGGCCAGCGTTGGCTATCTGCCGGCCATGACAGACGCGACGGGAACTTACTCGATTGGCGTGCCGCCGGGCTGGAGCGGCACCCTCACGCCATCACTTGCGGCCAACCTGTTTCAGCCCGATTCCATCACCCTGTCCAACGTCACCGACACCGTCACCAATCAAGACTTCGTCATGGTGGGTTCCATGGCGCCGGTCTTGTCCGCCAGTTTGTCCGCCACCAACCTGCTGCTGAACTGGAGCGGGCTTGACGGCGTAAACTATCAAGCCTACTGGTCCACGAACCTCGCCGACTGGCTGCCGTGGGGCGATCCAATTCCGGGCACGAACGGCCCGTTCGAACTGACCCTGCCGGTCGAAGCGGATGGACTGAAGTTCTTCCGGCTGGGCGCCTCCCGATAGTTTTGGGCCACCGCCTTGAACGCGCGGCGCGCGCCGTTGTCTGACGCCCAACGGGAATTCGCGCCTTGTTTCGCGGCGACGGTTCCACTATCTCACAAGCCGTTCCGCATGAACAAAGCGCTGGTCGTCGTGCCCACCTACAACGAGCGGGAAAACCTTTCCCCGCTCGTCCAACGGCTTTTGCACCTCTCCCGGCCCGTGGATGTGCTGGTGGTGGACGACAACTCGCCCGACGGCACCGGCACGCTGGCGGATGAACTCGCCACCCAGCATCCGGAAGTGCACGTGCTGCACCGCCAGCAGAAGGCCGGCCTCGGCCGCGCTTACATCGCCGGATTCAAATGGGCGCTGGAACACGGCTACGAATTCGTCCTCGAGATGGACGCCGATTTTTCCCACAACCCGGATGACGTGCCGCGCCTCATCGAAGCCGCCGCGAGCGCCGACTGCGCCATCGGTTCGCGCTACATTGGCGGCATCCGCATCATCAACTGGCCGTTGCCGCGCCTGATGTTGAGCAAATTTGCCGCGATTTACGTCCTGCTCATCACCGGCATGCGCATCGCCGACCCGACCGGTGGCTTCAAATGCTTCACGCGTCGCGCGTTGGAAGCCCTCCAGATCGATGAAATTCAGTCGAACGGATACAGCTTCCAGATCGAATTGAACCATCGCCTCTGGCGCGCGGGCTACCGCGTCGTCGAGGTGCCCATCATCTTCACCGAACGCGTCCAGGGGCATTCCAAGATGTCCAAGCACATCATCGGCGAGGCGCTCATCATGGTCTGGAAGCTCTGGCTCCAAAACGGCCTGCGCCGTTCGCCGCGCCCGCGGTGATCCCAATCGGCCGGGGCGTTTGAATGGAACGCCAGCGCCGTGGTCCAATCCAGGTCGTCCAAACCAAACGACCCTGAATGACGTCATGAAAACTGCGCTGCTTCCCCTCTGTCTCGGCCTGGCTGCCACCCTGTTGGCGGCGGGCGTTCCCGCTCCGGCTGCGGCCGCGGCCACCCCGCACGTCGGCGACAAGGCCCCGCTTGTCGCCGGCCACGATCAGAACGGCAAAGCGTGGAAGCTCGCCGACGCGTTGGGGAAAAAGGTGGTGCTGCTCTACTTCTACCCGAAAGACAACACGCCGGGCTGCACGGCCGAAGCGTGCGGCCTCCGCGATCGCATGGGCGACTTGAACAAGGACAATGTCGAGGTCGTGGGCGTGAGTTTTGATTCGGCCGCGAGCCACCAGAAATTCATCGCCGATCACAGCCTGAACTTCACCCTGCTGGCGGACACCGAAGGCAAGCTGGCCGACACTTACGGCGTGCGGATGAACGGCAAAAACATGGCCCGCCGTGTGAGTTTCCTGATTGGGCTCGACGGCCGGATTGCGCATGTCACCGATTCGCCCGACGCCGCCACACACCTGCGCGAAATGCAGGCGGCGGTCGCCAAACTGAAAAAGCCCTGAGCCGCTTCAGCGCCGCAGCAGTTCACGAACCCGCACGCGCAGCGCCGGCACCACTTCCGCCTCAAACCAGGGGTGCGTTTTGAACCAGCCAACGTTGCGCGGGCTGGGATGTGGCAGGGGCAGAAATTCCGGCAGGTATTCGCGCCACGCCCGCACCGTGTCCGCCAGCGATGCCTGCGCGCGTTTCCCGAGGTAATAGGCCTGCGCGTATCCGCCGATGAGCAGCGTGAATTCGATGTGCGGCAGGGCCTGACGCAATTGGGGATGCCACAAGGGCGCGCATTCCGGACGCGGCGGCAAATCGCCGTGCGCCCCCTTGCCCGGATAACAAAATCCCGTGGGAATGATGGCGATGCGCCGTTCGTCGTAGAATGCCTCACGGGTCAGTTCCAACCACTGGCGAAGCCGGTCCCCCGACGGATCGTTCCACGGGATGCCGGTTTCCTGCACCTTGCGTCCCGGCGCCTGCCCCACAATGAGCAGCCGCGCCGTGCTGGCGGCCCGCAGCACCGGCCGCGGCGGAAACGGCAGGTGCGCCGCGCAAATGGTGCAGGCGCGGACTTCCCGCAGCAGACGCTGCAACCTGGCTTCGGCGGCGTTCACGACCCGGGCAACTAAACAAAGTCCCACCGCTTTGCAAAGGGGCATTTTGACCACCCCGGTTTTGCGCCTTCACGCCACGGCACGCTTCACCTACCCTCGGCGCATGACCGTTGAGGCCATTCTAGCGGACGAAGAACTACGGCACTGGGAGTTTCCCGTCACGCGGGACAAAATTTTTCTGGCTCACGCTGCGGTGTGCCCGCTGTCACGCCGCGTTGCCGAAGCGGTGGCGCATTATTCACTGAACGCGTGCGGCGACGACCAGGAAACCGGCATGCTCGAGGGCTTCCTGCGCGACGCCCGCGGGGCCGCGGCGCAGCTGCTGCATTGCACCGGCGAAGAAATCGCCTTTGTCGGGCCGACCTCGCTGGGGCTGAGCTTGATCGCCGCCGGCCTGCCCGTGCGCAAGAACGACAACATCCTCATCTACTTCGACGATTATCCCTCCAACGTGTATCCGTGGATGAAGCTCGCCGAACGTGGCGTTGAGGTCCGGCTCATGAACGTGCGGCGCATGGGGGAATTGCGCAGCATCGATATCCTGGGCCAGGTGGATGAAAACACGCGGGCCGTGATCATGGCGAGCTGCCACTTCGTTAGCGGCTACCGACTGGAGATCGACAAGGTCGGGCGCCACCTGCGCGAACGCGGCATCATTTTCGGCCTGGACGCGATTCAAACCCTGGGTGCGTTTCCCACCACGGTGGAGCACGTGGATTTTCTCGCGGCGGATGCCCACAAGTGGCTGCTCGGCCCGTGCGCCGCCGGGCTGCTTTACGTGCGCCGCGAACTGATTCCCAAGATCAAGCCGCCCGTGTTCGGCTGGCACAATGTCCGTTGCCCCAATTTTGTGGCCCAGGAGGAAATCGTCTTGCGCGAGGACGCGCGGCGGTTTGAAGCCGGCTCGCACAATTTGCTGAGCATTGTCGGCCTGCGCGCGGCGCTGGAACTGATTCTGGAACTCGGCGTGGAGAACATCGGCCGCGAGCTGTTGCGCAAGCGCGCCTGGCTGGTGCCCGCCTTGCAGGCCAAGGGCTACACGGTCCTCAATGCCGACGCCAAACCGGAGAACGCCGGCGGCATTACGACCTTCTTCAAACCCGACGCCGACATGGCCGCGCTGCACGCCAGGTTGACCGCGAACAAGGTGGTGGCTTCGCTGCGCACGGACCGGCAGAACCGGCATTACCTCCGCCTTTCGCCGCATTACTACAACACCGACGCGGAACTGCAGCAGGCGCTGGCCCTGCTTTGATCCGCAGCGGACCGCCCCTACTGGCGCGGTTTCTTGCCGTCACCCAGCACGTGGTGCAGGTGCGGCGTGTAAAGCCGCGGCTCGATGAGGAAGGAATCGTGGCCCTTGTCGGAATGCACGGTGACCCACATCACCGGCACGTGCGCCTTCTTCAGCACGGAAACGAGCTTGGCCTGCTCCTGGGGATGGAACATCAAATCCGAATCGATGCTGAACACCAGCCATTCCTGGTCCTGACAGCGGAGAAACAAGTCATGCAGGTCGCGGACGCCGGACTCCGCCAGCAGGTCAAACCATTGCCACGCGTCCAGGATGCGCAGGTAGGTGTTGGCGTCGAAGCGCCGCACGAATTTTTCTCCCTGCCGCAGCAAATAGGACTCGACCGGATGGTTCATTTCATACCAGCCGTGCGGGGGTTTATGGCTGACCACCTCGTTCCGGGCGCGTTCGCGCAGCGTGTCGAGGGAAACGAATGTCTTGTGCGCAATGCGCCGGGCCAGGGCCAGTCCGGCATCCGGCCGTTCGCTGCCGTAATAGGCGCCACCCTTGAAATGCGGATCGGCCTCGATGGCGGTGATTTGCTCAAAGTTGATGATGCGCTGGTAGGTCGTCGTCTCCACCCCCGTGCCGATGCAGACGACAATGCCCGCGCGCTCCGGATAACGCGTGGCCAGCAGTTGGCAGAGAAAACCGCCGAGTGACGCGCCGACCACGGCGTGCAGCTTTCTGATGCCCAAATGATCCAGCAGCTTGATTTGCGATGCGACAATGTCGCTCATGCGCAGCACGGGAAAGTCCGGACCGTAGGGCTCGCTGGTCTCGGGGTTGACCGACGCGGGCCCCGTGGAGCCGTAGCAACCGCCGAGGTAATTGGCGCAGATGACGCAGAACTTGCGCGTGTCGATGGCCTTGCCGGGACCGATGACGCCGTCCCACCAGCCTTCGTGCGTTTCCTCCGTCCACCGACCGTCCAGTCCGGATACGTGATGATTCATGCCCGCCGCGTGCTGGCTGCCGGTCATCGCATGGAACACGAGGATGACGTTCGACCGGTCGGCGTTCATGCGGCCATACATCTCGTAAGCCAGCGTGAACCGTTCGAGCGTGGCGCCCACACGGAGCTTCAACGGCCTCTTCGGGTCGTTGAACTCGAAGAACTGGGTTTTGACCTTTCCGATGTTTCCTGTCTTTTGCACAGCGTGAATGAAACCGGACCGCGGCCCGGTGAATTGGCGCGGCACTTTACGGTTCGCCGCCGGTTTGCACCAAGGTTTTTTATCTCGTGCTCAGTTCAAGCCTGCTCAAGGGCCTGGTCCAGGTCCGCCAGCAGATCATCGATGTGCTCGAGCCCGATGCTCAGGCGCACGAGTTCCGGCGTGATGCCGCCCGCGCGTTGCGCCGCTTCACTCAATTGCGAGTGCGTGGTGGTGGCCGGATGAATCGCAAGGCTCTTGGCGTCGCCCACGTTCGCCAGGTGCGCGAACAGTTTCAGGTGGTCAATGAAGTTCTTGCCGGCCGCCGCGCCGCCCTTGATGCCGAAGATGACCATGGAGCCGCCCTTGCCGCGCAGATATTTCTGGTTGCGGGCATATTCCGGGTCGTCTTTCAGGCCGGGAAACCGCACCCATTCCACGCGCGGATGCGCCTTGAGATGCTGCGCCACGGCCAGGGCATTTTGGCAGTGCCGCTCCATGCGCAACGGCAGGGTTTCAATCCCCTGCAAAAACATCCACGAATTGTCCGGCGCAATGCACGAGCCCAGGTTGCGCAAAGGCACGGTGCGCATGCGCAGGATGAACGCCAGCGGCTTCAACGGCTCCGGCAAATCCACCCCCCAGCGCAGGCCATGGTAGCTGTTGTCCGGCGTTGTGTAGAGCGGATGCCGGCCCGCGGCCCAGTTGAATCGGCCGCTGTCCACCACCACGCCGCCCAGGCCGGTGCCGTGCCCGCCAAACCACTTCGTAAGCGAATGCACCACGATGTCGGCCCCGAAATCGAGCGGCCGCGTCAAGTAGGGTGTGGAGAAGGTGGAATCAACGATGAACGGAATCCCGTGCGCCTTGGCAATCTTCGCGACGGCTTCGAGATCGGTGATTTCCAGCGCCGGGTTGGAAACCGTTTCGCAAAACAACGCACGGGTCTTCGCATCGATGGCTTTGGCGAAGTTGTCCGGATCATTCGAATCCACGAACTTCACCGTGATGCCGAGCGCGGGCAGGATGTCGTTGAACTGCGTGTAAGTGCCGCCGTAAAGGTTGCGGGCGCTGACGATGTTGTCCCCCGCCCGGGCCACATTGATGAGCGAATAAAAAATGCCGCTGGTGCCCGAGGCCAGGCCCAACCCGCCCATTTCCGGAGCGCCTTCGAGCAGTGCCACGCGCTTCTCCAGCACGTCGGTGGTTGGATTCATCAACCGGGTGTAGATGTTGCCCAGTTCGCGCAACGCAAACAGGTTCGCCGCGTGTTCCGTGTTTCGGAAGGTGTAGGAGGACGTCCGGTAAATCGGCACCGCACAGGACTGGGTCGTGGCTTCGGGTCGGTAGCCGCCGTGCAGGCAAAGGGTCTCGAATTTCATGTCGCGCTCGCTTGGTTGAAGGTTTGTGCTATTGGTGTTTCGAATGACCTAGATTGTATGGAAGAATCCGTCCCTGTCCAATGTCCTTACTGCGGCCAGGTCTTTGACCTGGCCCTCGACACCTCGGCCGGCAGCCAGCAGTTCACGACCGACTGCGAAATCTGCTGCCGTCCGTTCACCGTCCGCGCCGAATGCGAAGCTGGCGAGATTCTCAGTGTGGAAATCGACGGCGCATAGGGTCACGGCGCTCGCAGAACAAAGCGGCAGGCGTTGCCTGCCGGCAGAATCAGCACGAATCGCGACGGCATTTGAGACTTTGTCTGGTTCAAAGCCGGGTCACAGACCGGCGTTCCTTGCGGAGCGAGTTTTTTTCAAACCACTCAACTCACACTGGCCGGTTCTGGCTTGGGAATGACGCCGGCTCGCCAGGGTGTCCCACGGATTATGCCGGCGCGGCCGGTGCGATGGCAGCCAGTATTCATCCGCCACGTCCGGCATCGCGATCGCAGTTCGATCAATCGCAGTGGTGGCGACGTTCCATTCAGGAAAGGTTTGGCGCGTTTTCATGTCAGTGCAGGCACAGGGCGGAAACAATTGTCAGTTGGGTGCGCAGGGTCCAAGGATGGCAGGCCGTTGCCGCGGGTAATGCTTCCAGTTCGCGGGCGGCCTGATCGGCCAGCCCCAGCGCCAGCCAGAATTCCGCCGCTTGAATGCGCACCGCGTCCGCCAGCGGCACCCCCTCTGGCATGGGTGTTTTCAAACCGGCGGCCCGACGGTCGCACGGGTTGTGAGAACGGAACTCCTGGGCGCGCGCCGGCCGCAACATCATCTTCACGAACGTATTCATGCTCCCATTTCAACAGGCAGGGTGGGACAAATGCGGGGCAGCCAGCCCAAGAACCTTTTGCCCCGGGCGCCCTTCCC